>JAFYSI010000121.1 GCA_017559425.1 Alistipes sp. | reverse complement strand
CTCACCCCCTCTGACTCGAAATTGTTTTTTTGTGATAAGTGGCCGATTGCGTCCCCTAACGTAAATGTCGACAATGGGACGTACGTCAAGTACTACCCATCGTCGCCATTTCCGCCGAGTGTAGCACTCGACCAATTCTAACAAAAAATCGGGTAGCGGTGATAAGGATCAATCCTCGGCACCAAGCTCATTGCCCCGAATGGGGATGTACACCCAGTACACCCTCATCCGTGTCAATTTCGACTTGGTACCCAATCTCACCCCTTCTGACTCGAAATTGGTGGTGGGGTATGTGTGGCAGAATAGTTAAAACAGTAAAAAAGTAAAAAGCTTTATACAATGAAAAGACTACTTCTAATTTGGGCGGTTGCTGCTGTTGCATCAGCGTGCGTTTCGCAAAAACAGCAGGCTCCCGAACGCCAAGCGTGGCGTTGCGATACTGCTCTATATGGCGATGTAGAGTCAGTAACTGTAGCCACATATACGCGTATTAATGAGGATGGAACTATCAATGAGAGCGATTATAACCATAAGCTTCTCTATAGTTTCAACGAGAATGGCGATGTGAAAGAGTACAACGTCTATGAGTTTAATGGAGCTCTGTCAGAGAGAGGGGTCTTCGAGTACGACTTAAACAATAAACTCCTATTCGAGATGCGTTACAATGCTGAAGGTACGTTGTGCAGCAAGACGAGCTATCAATATGACAATGACGGAAATATAATAAGCAAGTCTCTCTATGATTATCTTGAACGTGTGGAGGATGTGGTCAGCTATAGATATGATTCGATGGGTCGATTGATTGAGGAGAACTGGACTTATGGCTATAGTGAGCACCGTTGTGTTGAGCCTGGATCTAATCGTTATGTCTATTTGTACGATAGCCTCGGTAATATGGTAGAGAAAACGGGCTCTGATAGTAGTGCCATCTATGAGGTTCTAAGGTGTAAATACGATTTAGACGGCAGGATTATAGAGACCGAGGAGGTTAGATATGACAATTGGACCGAAGAGCTCTCGTCAACGAATAATGTATATTATACCTACGACTCACAAGACAATATTGAGTCTATAAGCGACATCTGTCACTTTGGGGAAAGCAGGTATGAGTGGAGGTATCTCTGTAAATATGATAAGCAGCATAATCTGGTTGAGAAGATTAAGTATAAGGATGACTCGTCTATCCCAAGCGAGATACTCAAATTTGAAATCGTCTACCGTGAGTAGCTCTAAAACTAAATAACGATAATAATAAATTTGCAATACTATGAAGAGGCTATTTATAATATTGGTTGCTGTGATGGTAGCAACGGTGAGTGCCGATGCTCAGTCTATTAAGCGTGAGGATGCTCCTCAGCGTCAGAATTGGTACTTCGAGGATTGGGATCTGCCATCGCTCTATGGCGACGTGGTGTCGGTGGAGTACTTCGAGAAGCGTTACGCCAAGCACTTTACAAAGCTCGTGTCGTTCGAGTTTGATGTGTGTGGCGATGTCGTGAGGAGAGTTTATTGGAATGCGGATGGCTCGATCGACTATGACCATCGCATTGTCTATGACGAGAGGCGTCGTGTGACAGAGGAGGCGAGCTACGATGGAGAGGGTAATCTATATGCAAAGCATCAATACCTCTACGACGATTGCGACAGGGTGGTGTGTGAACGTCGCTTGGACTCTGAGAATCAGATTTACTATGAGGTGAATACTGAATATAATGAGGCGGGAGATATCATACTGTGCAAGTCTTATGTCTCAGATAACGAGATATTCTATTGGTATGAGCGACGTTACGACAGCCAGGGAAATATGGTTGAGGAGATCTGGTACAACAAAGATGGCTCAATTGATTATAGAAGAGAGTACAGCCATAACTACGAGATCAACACTGAGGAGATTTACTCCTATGATGGCGATAATGATGAGGCAAGTAGCAGCAGCTATGTAACATATGATGACAATGGTGCAGTTGTCACGGCCTATAGTTATGATGATGATGGTGCTCTCGAGTCTTATAAAGTCTATGAGAACGATGAGGCTGGCCGCAATACCAAGATATTGTTCTTCAACGCTCGTGACGAGTTAGATAGCTATGAAATATATGAGTACAATGCTCTGGGGATGCGTTGTCGCATTGCAGGTTTCGATGCTGAGGATAGTATGCTCTACGACTATAATTACCTATATAATGACTATGGTCAGCCTCTTGTATTGGACGAGCGTAACCGCGATGGCCTTGTCTGTCGAGATGAGTATGAGTACGACGAGGATGGACGAATTCTTAGTTCGCAAAGCTACTATTCGGACGATGACTACAATCGAACAGTCTACTCCTACGATGCCAAGGGTAATCTGTTGGGTTGGAAGTCATATCATAATGGCAAAAGACGCCCAGCGATCGAGACAAAGTATGTTATTAAGTACAGAAAACGATAATTTTTAGTAAAGCGATATTGACTACTATGAAGCGAATCTTTCTATTTTTGGCACTTGCCGTTGTTGCTGCGTCGTGCTCATCTGTCGAGAAGCGTGTAGCACCCATTCGTCAGGGCTACGACGATGAACTCTTTGGCAATGTTGAGTCTCTAAAGGTTGAGACCTTCAACTATAATGGCCGTTCACTAGAGGGTACAACATTGAAACCATCACGCACCGAGCACTTCTCATTCAACGAGGTGGGAGACCTCAGGGAGTTCAGATATAACGATCTCTATGAGGGTGTCAAGGCCCGAAAGAGGTTAGACTACAGTGCCGACGGTCGTCTTGTACGCGAGGAGATCTATGTTGGCAATGCTATGTCGTGGCGTGTTCGTTATAAGTATGATGACGCGGGACGTGTAGTAGAGGAGGTCTTCTACGATGCAGAGGAGGACTCTACGTCGCAGTATCTCTACAGCTACAATGACGAGGGTAATATGGTTGAGAGCAACATTTATGAGAACGATGAGCTTAGCTCTACGAAGCACTACAAATATGACGACAAGTCACAGGAGATAGAGTTCGAGATGCTCAATGCCGATGGCACTATGATGATCAAGGAGCTCACATCTTACGATAAGCGTGGTAATGTCGTGGAAAAGTGTTACTACAACGTAGACTCTTCTCTTGACAATCGCTCAGTATATGAGTATGACAAGCGAGGTAACCTCGTAAAGGTTACTCTCTACAATGAGCAAGGGGATGTTGAAGGCTGCGTAATTAAAACCTACGACGAGAGTGATAATTTTACTGAGCACGCTGAGTATCGTGCCGATGGCAAGCTCGATTTTCGAATTGTTATGAAGTATGATGCCCAGGGCAACCAGATTGAGAGAATTCACTATCGTGGCCGTGAGCAGAATCCTCAGTTGGTTGTTCGTACTACTATCCAATATCGCGAAATCGAGACACCAGCAGTTGAAGAGTAATTGAGTGGCATAGATATCAAAAGAGAGCCTGTCGAACTTTAGATTGTTCGACAGGCTCTCTCGTTTGATCTATTTGGCTTTTAGCGACGCTGACGACGCTGCTCGCGGTTGAGCTGATCCTGCTGCTGACGTAAAGCCTCCTCGTAACGCTCCTGGAAGCGTGACTTCTTCTTAGGCTTGTGTGAGAGAAGCTTCTCGCGTACCTTCTCGTCGTCCACAGTGCGGCGGATGGCCCACATAATAAGCATTGTGAACATCTGTGAGAGGAAGTAGTAGTAGCACAAACCCGATGCAAAGCTATTCATAAAGCAGAGCATCATCACTGGCATAAAGTATACCATCATAAACTTCATCATACCCGCACCTGGCTGACCCGCTGTTGTTGTTGCCTGCTGCTTGTAGCTCATAAACGAGTAGCCGAACAATGCTACAGCCATAAGTAGAGCGAAGAGGCTGATGTGATCGCCATAGAATGGAATAGAGAATGGAAGCTCCAAGACGCTATCATATGACGAAAGGTCGTTAGCCCAGAGGAAGCTCTCGCCACGAAGCTCGATACTTGCTGGGAAGAAGCGGAACATAGCCCAGAGGATAGGCATCTGGATGAGCAGTGGCAAGCAACCACCCATAGGGCTCACGCCAGCCTTCTGGTAGAGCTCCATCAAGGCCTGCTGCTTCTTCATAGCATCCTCCTGGTTAGGATACTTCTGGTTGATGGCCTCCATCTCAGGACGGATAGCACGCATCTTGGCTGTCGACATATAGCTCTTGTATGTGAGTGGCAAGATGATGAGCTTCACCAAGATGGTAAGAATCAAGATGATAAGGCCGAAACCGAGGCCATTGTTGCTGAGCCACTGGAAGATGGGCACAGTACCGTAGCGGTTTACCCAACCGATGAGCCAACCACCAAGAGGGATGATCTGGTCGAGCTGGACGTTCTCGCCAGCAAGTTCCACATCCTCCATAATCTTGAGGTCGTTAGGACCGTAGTAGAAGGCGTAGTTGTATGCACCCTTCTCGGCGTTCAACGGAAGCGAGATAGTAGAATAAAACTCCTTCATAAAGTCAGCACCACCCTTCGCAGAGTTCTTAAACTCGGCAGTAGCTGTGAGCTCGCCCGAGCTGATGAATGCTGAGGTGAAGTACTGCTGCTTGTAGGCAATCCAGCTGATGTTCTCCAGTGTCTCCTTCTCGTTTGGTGAGTCCATCTCCTCGAGGCTGCCCTCCTCAAAGTAGACAATCTTTGTTGCGAGGTTCTCATTCTGGTAGCTACGCTCGTTCATATTTGAACGGCTTGTCCAGGTGAGGTTGAGTGTCTCAGATGTAGCGAGGTGTGCCGCTGCGTTGTGCTGCTCGATGTCGAAGTCGATGACATAGTCACGGCTTGGCTCGCCAGAGGTGTGGAGTGTGTAGATATAGCTCAATGAGGCATTCTCGGCCAATGGGAGTGTCATACGCACCACCTTAGCACCCTCCACGTCCTTCTGCTCTACGTTAAATACAAACTCGTCGCTGAGGAATGTAGTGTTGTCGTTTACCGACTTGAGCTCCACGCCAAACACCTCGTGTGCTGGCTGCTTGAGCTCCACCTGCTCAGTACGCTCACCATCGGCATAGCGTGTGTAACGCTCGTCGAGAAGCGTAACGTTTGCAATCTTACCACCCTTAGTCGAGAAGTCGACCTTGATGAAGTCGTTCTGGATGGTGATGGTCTCACCATTTGCCGAACGTGCTGCCTTGAGCTCAGAGCCATATTTGTAGAGCTCGGCATTGTTGCGTTTTACAAGCTCCATAGAGTCGCGTGTGGCACGCTCCTCGTCGGTCATCTGCTCCTCCTTTGCACGATTCGCCTCCTGCTGGTCGGCCAATGCCTGCTGCATCTCAAGCTGACCCTTCTTCCACTCGTTGTACTCCTTGGCCTTGTGGTTCTCGTAGAATGAGAAGCCGATAAATACGGCTACCATCAACACAAGACCAATAATCGTCTTTTTATCCATCTAAAAAATTTTTATTCTTAAAGTTTTGCTAATGTGAAACTTAATGTGTTAACTATTTCTCGTTCTCGTTGCGGTAGCTGATAGCCTCCTTAACAAATCGCACGAACAATGGATGTGGATTTGCTGCTGTTGAGTGGTACTCAGGGTGATACTGTGCACCCACGAACCAACGGTGTGCAGGGATCTCGACAACCTCCACAAGGCCTGTGTCAGGGTTGAGACCTGTAGCCTTCATACCTGCAGCCTCGAAGTCGGCAAGATATGTGCTATTGAACTCGTAGCGGTGGCGGTGACGCTCCACGATGTTCTCCTCGCCGTAGGCCTCATGCACGCGTGAACCCTCCTCGAGGTGGCAAGGGTAACCACCAAGACGCATTGTGCCGCCCTTGGCAGTAACCTTCTTCTGCTCCTCCATAAGGTCGATTACAGCGTGCTTAGTCTGTGCCATCTCGCTTGAGTTGGCATCTGCCCAGCCGAGGACGTTGCGTGCAAACTCGATAACGGCACACTGCATACCGAGGCAGATACCGAAGAATGGAACGTTGTTCTCACGAGCATAGCGTACAGCCACGAGCTTACCCTCGATACCACGATTGCCAAAGCCTGGGGCAACCATTACGGCTGACATCTTGCCGAGGTGCTCCTTGACATTGTCGATCGTGAGACGCTCTGAGTTGACGTAGTGAAGCTTAACCTTCACCTCGTTGACAGCACCTGCGTGGATGAATGACTCGCTGATAGACTTGTATGCATCTGGCAACTCGGTGTACTTACCTACCAAGGCGATATCTACAACGCTCTTTGGATTCTTGATACGATCCACGAATGCCTGCCACTCAGCGAGGTTTGGCTCTTGGTCGGCCTCCAGGCCGAGCTTCTCGAGCAATACGCCGTCGAGATTCTGCTCGTGCATACGCAAAGGTACCTCATAGATTGTAGGAACGTCGATAGACTGAACAACAGCCTCTGGAGTGACGTTGCAGAATAGAGCCACCTTGCGACGTACATCCTGGCTGAGCTCGTGCTCAGAGCGGAGCACCAACACGTCTGGCTGCAAACCGTAAGAGAGGAGCTCCTTGACAGAGTGCTGTGTAGGCTTTGTCTTGAGCTCGCCCGATGCTGCCATATAAGGGATGAGCGTGAGGTGTACAAGAACGGTGTTCTGGTAGCCGAGCTGGTAGCGGAGCTGACGTACAGACTCGATAAATGGCAACGACTCGATGTCGCCCACAGTACCACCAATCTCGGTGATGATCACGTCGTACTTCTTTGTAGCACCTACGAGCTGCACGCGACGCTTAATCTCGTCGGTGATGTGAGGAATAACCTGCACGGTCTTACCCAAGAACTCGCCGCTACGCTCCTTCTCGATAACGCACTGGTAGATCTTACCTGTTGTTACGTTGTTATTCTTGGTGGTCTGAATCGATGTGAATCGCTCGTAGTGACCAAGATCGAGGTCGGTCTCTGTGCCATCCTCAGTTACGTAGCACTCACCGTGCTCGTAAGGGTTGAGCGTACCTGGGTCGACATTGATATATGGATCGAGCTTCTGGATAGTCACTGAGTAGCCACGAGCCTGAAGAAGGCGTGCGATAGATGCTGAGATGATACCCTTACCGAGTGATGAGGCAACGCCTCCTGTCACGAAAATGTACTTTGGTTTAGATAGTTTCATAGTACCTATTTTGTTTTGAGTCCCCCAAGGGGGGGGTATAGTTAATTCTGTTTGTTGCTTGGTTAATTCTCTTTGTCGGCCTACTTGTTTGCCTCCTCAGCGTCGATAAGCTTAATCTTCTCGATCACCTCGGCCATATCACGCTTCGTACGCTCAATCTTCTCGCGAACATCGGCGATGAGCGACTCGGCATTCTTCGACTTCGAGAAGAAGCCGATGTTGTTCTCGAGTACGGCGATATCCTGCTCCATCTGGCGAACCTTGTTGTAGAGCTTCTCACGCTCCGAGCGAAGCTGCTGGCCACCCTTCATATTTGCCACACGCTCCTTGAAGCGGTTCATCTGGCGGTCACGCTCCGATGAGCGGAGTGTTGAGAACATAGCGTCGACAATAGCCTTGTACTCCTTCTGCAAAGCATCCTTATGCTTGATAGGCACGAAGCCAATCTGGCTCCAGCGACGCTGGAACTCCTTGATAGCCTCGAAACCGCCAGCCTTAACATTTGCCGACTTCATCTCCTCGAGAAGTGCCTGCTTGAGCTTGAGGTTCTCCTCGTGAACAGAGTCGATAGATGAGAAGTGCGACGCCTTACGCTCGAAGAACTTGTCGCAAGCGGCACGGAAACGCTTCCATACAACATCTGAGTGGCGGCGTGCCACAGGGCCTACCTGCTTCCACTTAGCCTGAAGAGCGATGAGCTCGTCTGTAGCGTGCTTCCAGTCCTCAGATACTGACAACGCCTCAGCCTGCTCGCAGAGCTCGTTCTTGAGTGCGAGGTTGTGCTCCATCTCGGTCTTTACTCCAGCGTAGAAGTCACGCTTTAGCTCAAAGAACTTGTCGCAAGCGGCACGGAAACGCTCATAGATGCGGTTGTTGTCCTTCTTAGGTGCGTAACCGATAGTCTTCCATACCTTCTGAATCTCGAGCAACTCCTCGCTGAGTTTGTTCCACTCCTTGCGTGATAGTGATGGCTGCTGTGTCATAGTCTCCACCTTCTCGCAAAGCTCACTCTTGAGGGCGAGGTTCTTGGTCTGCTCTGCCTTGATGCTCTCGAAGTGCTCCTGGTGACGCTTGTTGATACGGCTCGATGCCTCCTTGAAACGCTCCCAGAGTGCCTCCTTGAACTCGAGGGCCACAGGGCCTGTCTCACGCCACTCGTCGTGGAGCTTCTGAAGCTTGCGGAATGACTCGACAATCTGGCTGTCGAATGTAAGGGCCTCAGCCTGCTCGCAGAGCGAGATCTTAGCCTCATAGTTCTTCTTGAGATCGAGGTCGCGAAGCTCCTTGTTGATCTTGATAAAGTTATAGAAGTTCTCTACGTGGAGGTTGTATGTCTCCCAGAGATCCTTGACATTCTGCTGTGGCACAAGACCTGTCTCCTTCCAACGTGTCTGAAGCTCGCGGAAGCGAGTGAAGGTAGTGTTCATAGTCTCGTCGGAGTTAACAAGCTCCTTGAGCTCCTCGATGATCTGGAGCTTGATTTTGAGGTTGTCCTCCTTGTCGGCCTCCATCTGAGCAATGTGCTTGTCTCGCTGCTCGCGGTAGATGGCGAAGAGCTCCTTGAAACGCTGCTCGTCGGCATCTGGCGTAGGTGTGAAGTTCTCCTCCTGGCCGCCAGCCTCGAGGAATGCCTTACGCTCGGCATCGACCTTTGAGCGGTGCTGCTTGTAAAATGCTATCTTGATTGCTTCAACTACTGAACGCAGTGTCTGTACAGGCTCCGACTCGATCTTTGAGGCAAAGAGAGCAACGAGCTCCGATTCGTTGAGTCCCGAGAGATCGTCGTTCAATGCTTGAGCCTCCTGCTCCTCGGCAGTCTCGTCGCCGAGGCTGAGTCCCGCCTCATCGGCAGCCAATGCCGCCTCCTCGTCAGCAAACTCCTCGCCCATAGTAGGTGCGTTGAGTTCGTGTGTGTCGTTGTCTAAAGACTGTGCCTTTGGGGCATCAATAGAGTTAGTCTGCGTATCTTCGGCAGTGGTGCCGACAAGCTCCTCAGGAGCCGTAAGGTTGATTTTTTCAGTAGCCATCGCTTACATAGTTTTAGATTGGTAACAATGAATGTGTGTACGCGGGCAACGTACGCTCGCACGCACAAATTCACGCAAAGATAACAAATCTTTTTGAATGTTGGAACAATGTGGGCGAATTATTTGCAACTAAAATCACTGTGGAGCTTTTTGTGATGCGTCAAATGGTTAAAATATATGCTTTATGCGAAATATGCAAAGGGATACTTTTTGACTCTCGATAATCATAAAATGATGGTCAAAATGTGTGTTGTGAAAAAGGGTAGAAAAAAATACGGGAAATTATTGGATATTCGGGGTAATTTTATTACCTTTGTTGTGTTTTATGGGGATGCTAACTCTTGTCCCATTGTTACAGAGCAAACGTTTTAACTAAATTTATACATCTATGGTAATTCTTGTTCTCAACTGCGGTAGCTCTTCAATTAAGTATCAGGTGCTTGATGTTAAGGAGCAGGCAGAGACTCTACTGGCCAAGGGCTTGGTGGAGCGTATTGGTTTGGCTGAAGGCGATCTTACTCACAAGCCTCAGGGTAAGGATAAGTTCGAGCTTCACTGTCCAATTCCTGATCACACTACAGGTATTCGTCTTGTTCTCGATGCTCTTACACACCCTGAGCACGGCGTAATCAGCTCACTCGACGAGCTTAAGGCTGCTGGTCACCGTGTAGCTCACGGTGGTGAGTTCTTCACTGATAGCTGCCTTGTTGATGATGAGGTTAAGGCTAAGATCGAGTCTTTGTACTCTATCGCACCTTTGCACAATCCTGCAAACCTTGAGGGTATCCTCTCAATGGAGAAGGTGTTGCCAGGTATCAAGCAGGTTGCTGTGTTCGATACATCGTTCCACCACACAATCCCTGCTATCAACTACTTGTACGCTATCCCTTACGAGTACTATGAGAAGTATCGCGTTCGTAAGTATGGTTTCCACGGTACAAGCCACAAGTTCGTTGCTCGTGTAGGTGCTGAGATGTTCGGTCTCGACTTCGAGAACTCTAAGATTGTAACTTGCCACATTGGTAACGGTGCATCTGTTACAGCTATTAAGAATGGTAAGTCGTTCGATACATCTATGGGCTTCTCTCCACTCGATGGTCTTGTGATGGGTACACGTGCTGGTTCTATGGACGTTAGTGCTGCTACTTACGTTGCACAGAAGGAGGGTATGTCACTCTCTGAGCTCGACAATATGCTCAATAAGAAGTCTGGTGTTCAGGGTCTTACTGGCATCTCAAGCGATATGCGTGATATCGATGCTGCTTACGACGAGGGTAACGAGCGTGCTATCATCGCTCG
>JAFYSI010000120.1 GCA_017559425.1 Alistipes sp. | reverse complement strand
GACCCCTTATCACAAGAAATTACAATCGGCGGGCACCGTCAGAGATCACAACAGAGTAAACCTTTGGCTCGTGACCATACTTCTCAGCAAAGCGAGCCTTAGCAGTGGCAATAAAGCTTTCGTAAAGCTCTGCCTTAACAAGGTTGATGGTGCAACCACCGAAGCCACCACCCATAATGCGTGAGCCTGTCACACCGCACTCCTTAGCTACTGTAGCAAGGAAGTCGAGCTCCTCGCAAGAGACCTCATAATCCTCGGACATTCCCCAGTGTGTCTGATACATACGCTCACCCACTGTCTCGTAGTCGTTACGCTCAAGAGCCTCACATACGTCGAGTACTCGCTGCTCCTCACCAATGACGTAACGAGCACGCTTGTAGTCCTCCTCCGAGATCTTATCCTTTATAGCATCAAGCTGCTCCATTGTAGCACCACGCAAGAACTCCTGACCGAGGACTGCAGCTACACGCTCACACGATGCACGACGGTCATTGTATGGAGAGCCGACAAGCTCGTGCTTAACAACAGAGTCGAGCAAAACAACTTTAT
The DNA here is from genome assembly GCA_017559425.1 of Alistipes sp. Taxonomy (GTDB): domain Bacteria; phylum Bacteroidota; class Bacteroidia; order Bacteroidales; family Rikenellaceae; genus Alistipes. The sequence goes on along the minus strand of JAFYSI010000120.1, from coordinate 4,176 downwards.
AGCCGTACTTCTCTGGGTCGAATGGGAAGTACTCAAACTCCATAGAGCGACAGTCGAGACGCATCAGGTGGCCAGCCTTGCCAAATACCGATGCAAACTGATCCATAATACCGCACTTCACACCGCAGTAGTTATGCTCAGTAGACTGTCCAATGCGAGCAAGCTCAAAACGATCAATACCGAGTGAGAAGAGCTCGTTGAGAGCATTTGCAAAGGTCGACTCAAGGGCAGCTGATGATGACATACCAGCACCGAGTGGCACATCGCCAGAGAACGCTGTGTCGAAGCCCGAAATCTTGCCGCCACGCTTCTGAATCTCGCGACATACACCAAAGATATAGCGTGCCCAGCTTGCTGATGGTGCATCCTCCTCACGAAGGCCAAACTCAGCATAGTCCTCAAGGTCTACAGAGTATGCACGCACCCTGTCTGTGCCATTGAGCTTAATCTCGGCCACCATACCCTTGTCAATAGCACCTGGGAATACAAAGCCACCGTTGTAGTCAGTATGCTCACCAATGAGGTTGATTGGACCTGGAGAGGCAAACATCTCGCCTGAAGCACCGAACTTTGCCTTAAACTGCTCGTTAATAAGATTTAGATTCATAGTATAGATAGTTTTAAAATTTTTCGCATTATCCTTACAAAGTTAGGAATTTTATTCGAGACTCGCAACAACATTCCTCTTTTTTACCTATATTTGCACTATGGAACGACGTGATAAAGTATTTCGTTGGCTCGATGAGCACAACATTGAGTACTCGTGGTACGAACACCCCGAGGCACCAACCATTGAGATAGCACGAGAGTATTGGCGAAAGGATGGATCTAAGCACTGCAAGAACCTCTTCTTCCGCAACCACAAGGGCAACCGCCACTATTTAGTTGTATTCGACTCGGAGCAGTCGATGGCAATCCACGACTTAGAGCATATCCTACACCAGGGCAAGTTGTCGTTTGCCTCAGCAGAGCGTATGATGAAGTGGCTCGGTTTGTGTCCAGGTTCAGTATCGCCCTTTGGCCTTATCAACGATGAGGAGAACCACGTTCACCTCTTCCTCGACGAGACCCTACAGCAACAGGAGGCACTAAGTTTCCATCCCAACGACAACCGCTTCACGGTGGTCATCAAGCGTGAGGAGTTTGAGCGTTACCTAACACTTGTGGGCAACACATACGAATATATAAAGTTGTATTAATAATACCTATTAAATAATTAGTGCCACCTGAACGTTCAGATGGCACTTTTTACTATTTCTTCTCCTTGAGCAAGTCTCGAATCTCGGTAAGTAGAAGCTCCTCCTTCGATGGCTTAGGCTCTGGCTCCGGCTCGACTGCTGCCTCCTCCTCTTTGGTACGCAAAGATGCGAGCTTGTTGACAACCTTAACAAGAACAAAGATACAAGCAGCAATGATAAGGAAGTCGACAACCTGCTGAACAAAGGCACCATACTTCCAAACAACCTCAGCAACCTCAGGTGTAACCACCACATCACCATCCATAACCGCTGGCACAGCCTTTTTAATCACAAGCGATAGATCGGCAAAGTTCTTACCTCCAAGTACAACACCGAGTGGAGGCATAATAATATCGTTGACCAGCGAAGTAACTATCTTACCAAATGCTCCACCGATGATAACACCGACAGCCATATCGACAACATTGCCTTTGAGGGCAAAGGTCTTAAACTCCTGAATAAGTCCCATAATGCTCTGTTTAGTTAGTCGTTTTAGAATTTTTATCACGCAAATATACAATTTTTATTTAAAAAGTGCAATACTCCTCGAGCATAAAAAAATTGGAGAGGCGAGCGGCATAATACCGTCCATCCTCTCCTTGTGCCGAGAGCCTCGGGATTCAAACTTTATACTAAACTAAGCAGATGGAAGATCTAATCGAAGACTACAACTTCATCGACCTCAACAACCCAATCAAAGAGATCCGAAGCACACTGACGCTGCAACGTCTCGATTTTTGAGTTGGCTGTAGTGTCGGCAAGCACAGCGTTAAAGAATGCTGCTACCGAAGGGAAGGTATTGTTAACCCTACGGGCAAAACACTGATAGAACGCACGTTGCGACTCTCGATCGAGGTCTTTAGGGAGCACTCCCTCTTTTACAAGTTCTCGGTAGGGGTAGATCTTTCTCATATTATGAGCATCGGCCTGCAACTCGCTCACGATGGTCTGCACCACATACACCTCGACGGTATCGCCACGACCAGGCATCTCGATAAACGCAGTGTAGACAGGATAGTCCACCTCGATAGCCTCGGTCACGTCGTTCGAGAATATCTCAAACTCCACCTCCTCGAGGTTATCGAGATAGGGCAACTCACGATAGGCACGCACATCGCGACGCATCTCCTCGCGTTGCTTTTCGGTCCAACCCTTGTGGTTAGAACAGCCCACAATACCAATGACTGTGGCAATGGCCATAATAGCAAAAACACTTCTTTTCATCGTAAATTAAATTTTTGGTTTCTCAGCCTTATCAGCAACTCCCGTGCCAGAGCTTGCAACGTGGCGATTGTAGAGCGAGGTGATGTAGACCGTAAGCACAGGAAACATCGCCGTGCCAAGTATCGGCAGCATTACACATATAACCTTACCTATGGCCGTCACGGGAAATATCTCTGCACCCACAGTCGTGAGGTTCATAGCCGCCCACCATAGTGCATCACCGAAGTTACGCACCGAGCTATTCACCGGCGACTCATACTCATAAAAGAGCAGCGAGGCGAAGTAAGTACACATTGCAACCGTAGTGATATAGGCCCACAACAGGCGTGTTGCCCGTCGCTCGATAAGCCACCGCAGTGTAATAAAGAGTGCCATCACAGCACGCAGCATCACTACCCCACTCAGAACAACAGTCATAAGATGGTCTGGCACGACACCCAAGAGGCTAATGATAAAGTGGTAAGGTATGGACAATAGTAGCATCACAAAGTTACGCACAAAGAAGCTCAAGCGGTTGTTACTCGCCCACATTAGTAGAAAGAAGTCGGCAAGGAATATTATGCAGACAACTAGCATTGCCCAAGTGTAGAGCTCCGAGAACTCGGCAAAGGCACGCGAGTATAGCACCTCGAGCGACAGAGAGGCAAGAAGTAGGATGCTCGCCAGAAGCGTCAGCAGACTAAATATGCGAAGGAGTGTCGACATAATTCACGGCTGATTAGAAGCAAAATATGTGCCTGAAACAAAAATTTTGAGGGGGGGGATTTTTCTTGGATAATTAAGGAAAATAGTATAAATTTGTGCGATTTTTTTTTCAAAATCACAAATTCAACTATCAACATTAACATTACTAACTTTTATATGAGAAGATTATTACTATTTACAGCCGCCATCGTGGGTCTTGTCTTCGCTTCGTGCGAGACAGAGGGTGGCTTCAAAAATGGCGAGATTGTGATCCTCTCAGAGACCAACCTCGAGATTGGCCTCTACGCTGGCGAGTTCACAATCGACTACGACATCAAGGGTATCACAGATGTCGATGCAACAATCACTCTAACATCTGATTGGCTCCGCGTGAAGGAGAACAAGGGTGGCAAGGCTACTATCCAGTATGAGGAGAACACCTCGGGTGGTACTCGCCAGGCTGCCGTGATGCTCAGCTATGAGGGTTCACGAGCGACAATCGTTGTTACCCAGTCGAGCGAAGCCACAGCACCTATCCTCACACTTGTGGGCGAGGAGACTATCGAGCTCGACCGTGCAGGTCAGAAGGTTGTCATCAGCTACAAGCTCGAGAACACCAATCCAGTTGACTATGTCTATGCAAAGACATCGGCTGATTGGGTTTACTCTATCGAGTGCAAGAGTGGCAAGGTAAACCTTGGCATAGCAACGAATATGTCGGGCAAGGATCGCGAGACACAAGTAACCGTTGGCTACGGCACAGCATCGTTCGATGTATTGGTTAAGCAGTCTGGCTCGGGCGATATCAATTTCAAGGCTCCAACACTTTGGGGCGACTACTATGGCGACGCGTTGACACCTGGTGCTGGCAACTACTGGTTTTTCCTCACAGACCGCAGCTTCGACACCGAGGGTAAGTCGTACGCTAACGCAACATACTACCGTATCGATGCTTACGGTCCTTTGGCAACAGGTTCAGGCATTGTGGCTATTCCTGATGGCACATACACCTACGACCCTAATGACACCT
>JAFYSI010000119.1 GCA_017559425.1 Alistipes sp. | reverse complement strand
TCCTTTGCTCTACCAACTGAGCTATGGCACCATCATCTTGTGCTTATCTTTTCGTAAGCGAGTGCAAAGATAGGTACTTTTTTTTATTCTGCAAATTTTTTCGCGAAAATTTTTCACTCTTTTTGCATTTTATTTTTAGTGGTATAGCATAATAGTTTGTTATACAGCGAGTTAGGTGAAAGTGAAAATTTAATGATTTTTTGGCTCTAAAGTTGCACTACCAGGAGTGAAACGCTAAAAATAGATTCTATGACACTTACAACAGTTGCTGCGGCACTCATCTCGATTGTGGAGTTGCCCTACACCTATGGTGCTCTCGAGCCCTACATCTCGGCCGAGACGATGCACTTTCACCACGACAAACACTATGCGGGCTATGTTGCCAAGCTCAATGAGCTTATCACCGACTCGCGTTATGCTACGCTCTCGCTCGAGGAGATTGTGCGTCAGAGCGATGGTGCGATATTTAACAATGCTGCTCAGGCGTGGAATCACGTCTTCTTCTTCGAGCAGTTCTCGCCCAATGCTCGTCACCACGCTGAGGGTAAGTTGGAGCGTGCTATAAATATGCAGTTTGGCTCGCTCGAGGAGCTCAAAAAATCGATGGTGGCCACGGCGGTCTCATTGTTTGGCTCAGGATGGGTGTGGCTTGCTGCCGATAACGATGGTATGCTCTATGTGATTGCCAAGCCTAATGCTGGCACGCCCATTACAGACGGGTTGCATCCGCTTATTGCTCTTGACGTGTGGGAGCACGCCTATTATCTCGACTATCGCAATATGCGTAAGGACTCGGTTGCCGACTGCTTCAAGGTTATCGATTGGGCGAAGGTCGAGGAGCGTTACGACGCTATTAATAGATAGGTATTCCCGTTCTCGCGGCACGCCAGGTGTCGTTATGAAAATGGGTTGTCCATCGAGTGTGGACAACCCATTGTTCGTCAGCCTTGTTTAGAATGGCAAATCGTCAGGATCCTCGGCAGGAATCTGTGGTGCTACAGGCTGTGGTTGTGTCTGATACTGCTGCTGATAGCTCTGCTGCTGAGGCTGCTGGTAGCCACTCTGCTGATAGCTCTGCTGCAGAGGCTGCTGGTAGCCACCCTGAGGTGTTGTACTATCGCTGCGGCGGCCGAGGAGCTTCATCTCGTCGGCAACAATCTCGATGCCTGTGTGACGCTGGCCATCCTTCTCCCACTCGCGGCTACGGATGCGACCCTCGATATAGATCTGTGAGCCCTTGCGTACAAACTTATCTGCTACGTCGGCAAGACCACGCCACAGCGTGATTGTATGCCACTCTGTATGGTCGGTGGTCTCGTTTGTCTGGCGGTTGAAGATACGCTCTGTGGTTGCCAAACGAAGACGTACAACCTTCACGCCGCTCTCAAGAGTGCGTACCTCGGGATCCTGTCCTACATTTCCTAAAAGAATTACCTTGTTAATCATCTTTCTTCGTCTAATATTATCTCTTTATTACTCTTCTTCGATGCCTTCTCCTCGTATTTGAACTCTATGTCGTCAATAACCTTGCCCCAGAAATCCTTGTCGGGACCCTCGAGGAGCGTGGTCTTGATAGGCTGGTAGTACATAGCACGACGCAGTGGCTCGGGGAGGCTCGTGGCCCTAAATAGCTTGATGGCATCCTTCTCGGTCATCAGGATTATGGCACGAGGGTGGCGTGCAAGCATCTCGCTTAGTTGTCGCATATCCTGCTTGTTGTAGACGTGATGGTCGAGCATAATCATCTTGTCGACGATGTTAAACCTTATCTGTGCCTCGTTGATGAAGGGTCGTGGATTGCCTACACCAGCAACAAGTATTGCCTGACAGCCATAGTCCACCTCCTCGCGATCCTCGAAGTAGAATAGAGGCTCGATAGGTTGCGGCTCGATGTGTGAGAAGAATATCTTCTGGTAGGCCACCGTGCATAGCTTGTTACGCCACAAGCGTCGCTCCAAAGGGCTCATCTGGTCGGAACACTTCGAGACCACGAAGATGTGTGCCTTGTTGAGTCGCGACTTGAGGTCACGCAGACGACCACGTGGTAGCAGATGGTCATTCTCCACAGGGCGTGTGGCATCGAGGATTATGATGTTGACCTTGGCCTTGACCTTGCGATGTTGGAAGCCGTCATCCATAATGATAAGGTTCACCTCGGGGTGCTCCTTGCGGATGCGTGCGATGGCCTCGACACGATTCTCGGATACGACAACGACCGTCTCGGGGAATTTGAGTTTGATCTGTAGTGGTTCGTCGCCCACCTGCAGGTAGTTGTCTGTGGTCTGTACCTCGTAGTAGCCCTTTGTGCTACGTCCGTAGCCTCGCGAGAGTATGGCTATTGTGTAACGTTCTGCCAGACCCTCGATAAGCATCTCGGCCATAGGGGTCTTGCCTGTGCCACCAACAGTGATGTTGCCAATGCAGACAACGGGGATGTCGAAGGAGTAGCTGCGTAAGATACCCCAGTTGTAGAGGCGATGACGAATCGATATCGCCGCCCCATATATCCACGAAAGTATGGTCAATATTGGCTTCATTAGTGGCTATTACTCACTACGCATAGTTATACAATCTCGTCAAAGGTACGATTAATTCTCTTAAAAGACAAATTGTACTGCCCTTTTTTGACTAACTTGGGGAAAAATAGGAGGTTGGCAGATCTTGTGACCTACCAACCTCTCTATGGTGCGGTATGTGGCGAAACGGCAATAGTGCCGCTGCCAACATAGTGCTAATTAGTTGTTTGCAACGATATCCGAGAAGCTGAACTTGCCGTCCATATCCTTGATCTCGATCTTGCCGTGAAGGATGTCGAAGAAGAAATCACGAATCTTGCCAATCTCAAGCGATGCAGGGTTGCCATCCTTGTCAAGTCCCATATCGTAGGTGCGAAGGAGCTGAGGACCGAGGCTTGCCGCAGTGAGCAAGAAGTGGTTCTGGAACTTGTCGGTGTCGATAAGGTCGGCAGCGAGCACCTTGCCCACAACGGTGTAGCTACGGATGGTCTTCTGCATCTCCTCGTCAACGAGCTTGCTGGTAACCTCGTCGATGCTTGAGTTAATCTCGATACGTCCAGAGTTCTCTGCCTGAGGCATACCGCGATAGAGCGAGCCGAGGTCTGCCAACGAGAGGTTGTACATCTTGGCATTTGCTGTGGTGATGATACGCTCGATTGAGAAGGCACTTGGCAACAAGAGGTTGATGATGCCTGCGATGCTAATCTGGGGCGTGTTGAATGTGCCGACAACAGAGTTTGTAAGCTCGATGCTCTGTGTTGCAAATACACCACCGATAACCACGCAGTTCTCGAGGGTAATCTCATCGGCGTAGATGCTACCAGCAACAAAGGCGTTGTGGAGCGACACGCTCTTAGCGTTGATGTCAGAGTCGAAGATGAGGCGACAGCCAGCAGCACGCGATACGATAGAGTTTGCTGAGCCTACGCACTTCTTGAACTCGATAGAACCCTGAGCCTTAGAGTTCACATAGAGCTCGAGCTGTGCGAATACTGCACCCTGCACCTCAAGGTCGCCTTGCTGAATCTCGATGCGGTGGCCATAGATAGGACCCTCGACAACGTTGTTGCCCTTGAAGACGATATTGCGGTTTAGCTCCGCGATTCGCTGTGGGAGGATTGAGCCTCTTACCAGGTTGTCCTGGAGCAGTACATCTGTTTCGTTGATACGTATCTCTTTAAGTTCTTTCTTCATAGTTACAAGGTTTTAATGCTGTTGTTGAAAAGTCGAGTCATACAGTCGTATACTCTGTCGGCGTGCTTGTCGCCCGAAGAGTACTTCTTGTTTAACTCTTGGTTGAAGTGGTGTTGAATAGCCTTGACATCGTCGCTATGCTGTGTAACCCTCTGAGCACCGTCGAGAAGGGTCTTCTGGTTGACTCTCTTGAGCATTGCTGATGAGTGTACGCTGCGGTTGATGACGCCATTCTCGTTGGTCTCGATGTAGCAGACAGGAGAGTAGTATGT
>JAFYSI010000017.1 GCA_017559425.1 Alistipes sp. | reverse complement strand
GCGTCCGTATATACCCACTAAAACCCATAATTACCTATAAGAAGGCATCCCTCATTTTTGGCGTTCAATACCTGAACCACGGTGCAAATATAATACATCAAAACCCGTTTGTCAAGTCTTTTGAGTAAAATAATTTTACACCCAATAGTTAATTTACTGAATATGAAGCAACAAGGTATGTACAAAAAAATATACCGATGCCCATAGTGAGCATCGGTATTTTTGTGTTGAAGGCTCTCCCGAGAGAGCTACGCAACACGTCGTGATTAGATAGCGTTTGAGATAAGGAAGGTTGCAGCAACACCCAAGATAGCGTAAAGCTCAGGGAACGCAGCAAGGATCAAAGTCTTACCCATAACGTCGTTACCGTTACCGATAGCAGCGATACCGTTAGCACAAACCTTAGACTGCATAACTGCTGATGACAAACATACGATAGCCATCAAGAGACCTGCACCAAATACACCTACTGCTGTGAGCATTGACATCTCAGCAACGATCTTTGAAGCAACCATAAAGTAACCTACGAAACCGTAGAGACCCTGTGAACCAGGAAGAGCCGAGAGGATCATATAGCTACCGAAGGCACCACCATTCTTCTTCAAAGCACCTACTGCTGCCATACCGCAACGTGCAGTACCTACTGCTGAAGCCAAACCAGATACACCGACCATAAGGACAACGCCTACATAGGCCAAAATTAATGCTGAACTCATAATTGTTAAATGTTTTTAAGTTGTTAATTATTATTTATCATTTATTTCATTTTGCGAACAGGGTTGAAGGTACGCTGACCCATCTCAAAACCTGCATTCTTATAAAACTCCACAAAGGTCAATCGCATAGGGTGTACGAACGACGAAATTGCAGACATAAAGAGGTTGATACCGTGACCAATGATGAGGATGGCTGAGGCTGCAACAATCTGAAGTGCAACGACATACCACGCCGAACCAGCGATGCCAGCATCAAGACCCGAAAGACCCATAGCCAACGAGTTGAAGACCTGTGCCAACACGCCACCAGACAAGCCGATAGCGAAGAGACGGATGTAGCTCAACACATCACTGAGCAAGCCAGTGATATTGTTGTAAGCATCCCACAAGCCCGAACCGAGGTTGATGAGAGGGTTACGCTTGACGTTGTTCAAGAGCAACATCAACACAGCACCTACGCCCATACAGCCGTAGAATATTGGTGACGATGCACCGAAGCCAGGAATAGCCAAGTCGAACATTGGCAAGCCAACGGCCAACGAGCCAGAGAGTAGGATGATGAACCAACCGAGAAGACCGAAGGTCGACGTGAAGCCGAAGAGTTTGGCCTTCATCACGATGTTAATTGCCATACCTACCAAGATCTGGAACACACCGATAGCCAACGAGATCGAGAAGAAGTCGTTCTGGAAATCGAGGAATGGTGTAGGCTCACCAGGACCGTAGCCCAACATCTGCGAGATAGAGAGGCCGAAGAACGAGTTGGCATAGGCACCGAAGAGCACTGTAGCCGAAGCACAGACAATCGAGAGCCAAGCAGCCTGACGCATACTCTCACCACCCTTCTTCAAGAGTGCAAGACCCACCATAAGCAACACAAGACCATAACCTGCGTCGCACAAGCAGATGGCGAAGAACAACATATAGAATGGTCCGAAGATTGCCGTAAGGTCGAACGTACCATACTTTGGCAACGCGTACATCGAACCGATGAGCTCGAACAAGCTTGCAAATTTGTTGTTCTTGAGCTTCACAGGGGCCTCGTCGTCGATATTTGCATCGCGACGTAGGAAGATAAGGTTTGGCTGTGCCTTGAGCAGTGCATCGACACGCTCTGCGGTCTCGGCCTCTGCCCAACCCTCCATAACGAGGAGCTGGCCATCAGCCTCACGCTGTGCCATAGCACTAACCTGAAGGCCCTGCAACTGCTCCTTGAGCTCAGCAGCACTATCCTCGATAGCTGGAAGCGATGCTGCGGCACGTGAGAAGCTCTTGTCGAGCTCCTTGTTGGCAGCATACTGCTCTGCAATAAGTTTGAGAGTCTCGCGGTAGTCAGCATCAGGAAGGTGTACTTCCTGACCATCTACTGTAACAGTAGCACCCTTATCAGCGACAACTGCAAAATAGACAAGCGACTGTGTCTGACCAATCTCCACAAGGGTAACACCCTCCTCGGTCTGCTCCTTAAGAGCCTCGAAGGTTGCGTGCTGAGCTGTGAAGAAGCGGAGTGTGACACCTGCATCGGCAAGACGCTTGATATCCTCACGCGAGAATGTACCCCAAGGCTCAACATCCTGAGCCTGCTTCTCGAGCTGGGCAATCTTAGAGAGGATCTCTGCACGACGCTCCTGAGCCTTGACATAACCCTCGAAGGCCTCCTCGCCATTGGCAAAAGGCTCAACCGAGGATACGAAGTTCTCAGAGGCCTTGAATGCCTTGAGGCTCTCGATAGCCTTGTTATAGGCATCGATCTTTGCCAAGCACTTGCGGTCGCTGTCCGAAGGCTCCCAGCCAGTGGTTGTGATATCAACAAGACCTACCTCACGAAGCTCGTTGATGAAGTTCTCCTCTTGGCCAACGTGAAGAACGATATCGTAGCGAATCATCTTACTAATCATACGTTGGGCCCCTCCATAGCCGCGGCTTGTGCCTGTCTTGTCTTTACAATCTTCTGAGCTGACTTACTGAGGTTCTCCTCGTCCTCCATAAATCGCTTAATCTTACGTATGGCATCCTCATAGCCAGGTATCTGTACCTTCTCGTAGAGGTTTACCTTCTGAGTAGTTTTGCGTCTTGCATAGTCCAAGCTCGCCTCACGCTCGTTGAAGACCTCGAACTCGATGCCAAGTCGCGACATACGCTTGAGCACTCGAATACCCTCAGCATACCACACAGGGGCTGAGAAGAGGTCGTAGGCCTTCTCGCTGTAGACGATATCTTTTAACAATGGTATACGCACGCCCGCAATCTTCTGTGACGAAAGCTCGACATCGACGATGCGGATTAGATCACAATCAAACTCTCCCCACAGCTGTACCATATAGTCGTACTGAGCCTTAAGCTCCTCCAACTCCTTGAGGTAAGCGAGTTTAGAGTCCTTCGCACGTTTAACTTCCGAACGCAATGCACTCTCCTTACTCTTGATCGTAGGCAAGGCATTCTTTCGGATTTTGAGCTGTTTGTTCAGCTCACCGAGCGAGGTCTTATTATACTGAAATTTGATTGCCATAAAGCTAAATTATTCTTTCCAATACTTCTCTGTGAGCTCCTGCTTGATGCTAACCTCGTTGCGTGAGAAATACTTAGCAAAGAGTGTCCAAGCAGTGTCGAGCATCTGCTCAATCTCGATATTAACGTCGATAGAGAGCAACTTCTCAGAGTAGTCGTGAGCAAACTTAAGTGCACGCTCGTCGTAGTCCGAGAGGTCGAAACCGTTCTCGAGCTTAGTCTTAGCGTTGGCAGCATCGGCATAGAGACGTACGCAGGCGTTCATAACCTGTGGGTGATCCTCACGAGTCTTCTTACCAATAACGAGCTGCTTAAGACGTGACAACGAACGGAATGGGTCGACGATAACCTTACCAGTGTCGGTATCGTTACGCAAGAACAACTGACCCTCGGTGATATAACCGGTGTTATCAGGAATAGCGTGGGTGATATCGCCACCAGAGAGTGTAGTCACGGCGATGATGGTGATTGAACCACCGTTTGGCAACTGTACAGCCTTCTCGTAGATCTTAGCGAGGTCAGAGTAGAGTGAACCTGGCATAGAGTCCTTAGAAGGGATCTGATCCATACGGTTAGATACGATAGCGAGTGCATCGGCATAGAGGGTCATATCGGTAAGCAACACAAGCACCTTCTCACCCTTGTCTACTGCGAAGTACTCAGCAGCTGTAAGTGCCATATCTGGAACGAGGAGTCGCTCCACTGGAGGGTTGTCAGTTGTGTTAACGAACGATACGATACGGTCCAAAGCACCTGCGTTCTCGAAGACCT
>JAFYSI010000118.1 GCA_017559425.1 Alistipes sp. | reverse complement strand
CTCGTTCCAAAGCTCCACGTCATCAATCTTGTGTACGTTCTGCCACTCAGGGATGTCGTAGGTGTGACCCTCGAACGCATGGCCGAAGTACTTAGAGTAGAGACGACGGAGGTTCGATGCTACCCATGTTGGGAAATGAACACCATTAGTTACATAACCAATGTGGAGCTCGTTCTTGAAGTAACCAGGCCACATGTTGCCGAGGATCTCCTTCGATACCTCGCCGTGCAACCATGACACACCATTAACCTCCTGTGAGAGGTTACATGCCAATACTGACATCGAGAACTTCTCGTTAGGATCGCTTGGGTTTGTCTTACCGAGGTTGATGAACTGATCCCATGTGATGCCGAGTACGTCGGGGTAGTGTGACATATACTGACGAATCATCGACTCGGGGAATGCATCGTGACCTGCGGGCACGGGTGTATGTGTTGTAAACAATGAAGATGAGCGAACAACCTCCATAGCCTCCGAGAACGACAAGTGCTTCTTAGCGATAAGGTTGCGGATACGCTCCACGCCGATAAATGCTGCGTGACCCTCGTTGCAGTGGTAAACCTCCTGCTTGATACCCATCTTCACGAGAGCACGGATACCACCCACACCGAGCAAGATCTCCTGCTTCAAGCGGTTCTCCCAGTCACCACCATAGAGGTAGTAAGTCACCTGACGGTCCTCATCGAGGTTAGCCTCGTAGTCGGCATCGAGCAAGAAGAGGTCTGTACGACCCACCTGGCACTTCCATACGCGAGCATAGAGCGTACGACCAGGGTATGCCACCTGAGTAGTCACCCAGTTACCGAACTCGTCACGAACAGGCGAGATAGGGAGCTTGAAGAAGTTCTGAGCCTCGTAGGTAGCCTCCTGAGCACCCTGTGCCGAGAGACGCTGTGTGAAGTAACCGTAGCGGTACAACAAACCAACAGCAACCATAGGCACGTTGCGGTCAGAAGCCTCCTTGAGGTAGTCACCAGCCAAGATACCGAGACCACCAGAGTAGATCTTAAGTGATGAGTGCAAACCGTACTCCATTGAGAAGTAAGCAACCTTTGCGTGCTCTGGCGATGGCTTCTCGGCCATATACTCGGTGAACTCCTTGTATACAGCATCCATACGCTGGAGGAACTCCTTATCGGCACACAACTCCTCGCAACGAGCTGTTGAGAGCTTGTCGAGAAGTGCGATTGGGTTGCGATCAACCTTTACCCAGAGAGCCTCGTCTACAGACTCAAACAAGTCGCGAGCTGCAGCTGTCCAGCACCACCAGAGGTTGCGTGAGAGCTCCTCGAGTGGCTTAAGACGCTCAGGAATACCCTTCTCTACCATCAAACGGTGCCAAGATGGGCGGTTAGAGGTGAGCTGCTGACGCACGAAGTTGATCTGCGATGTGCGGTCACCACCGTCGATAAGCACACGCTTAGTACGAGCGATAGAGTTCTCCATAGCCTCCTCGTAAGCGGCCATATACTCCTTGAAGAGCTTCTTCCAGAGAGCTGTACCCGACATCTCACGAGCACCCTCACGTGCCTCAGCCATATCTGCCTGGCTCATTGCAAGATAGTGCTTGATGACGTCAGTGATCTGGAGTACCACCTCACGCTCGTTGTAGTCGTCGCGACGAACGATATCAACGCCAGTGTGCGATGAGTGCTTAGCAATCCAGAGACCGAAGCCTGCAAGAGTAGTAGTCACGGTAGGAACACCGAATGCTACTGACTCGAGTGGAGTGTAGCCCCAAGGCTCGTAGTATGATGCAAATACTGAGAGGTCAACACCTGCCAAGAGGTCGTAGTACGACATATTGAAGATACCATCGTGGCCATTGAGGTATGTAGGCACGAAGAGAACCTTTACGCGAGAAGCTGTTGTCGAGAGGATGCTGCCGTCAACAGACTGGCACACCTGATCCCAAGCGTAGTTCTCGAGGTTGTGAGTGAGGTAACGACGCTGTGATGGGTCTACAGCTGCACCACTCTCGAGGCGAGCCACGAGATCCTGACGAGCACCCACCTGACCAGCAGGAACTGCAATCACTGCGATGATGTCACGCTCGAGGTTAGACGCTGCAAGCTGCTTGAGTGACTCGAGGAATACGTCGATACCCTTGTTGCGATACTCGTAGCGACCGCTTGTAGCCACGATCAATGGCTCTGACTGGAACTCGCAGTCCCAAGATGCCTTAGCTACGTCAACGATACGCTTGCGAGCTGCCTGACGCAATGTCTCAAGCTCCTTAGCCTCAGGCACGAAGTCGTTCTCAAAGCCGTTAGGGGTGATGCGAGTAACCTCGCGACCGAGCAAGTAGCGGCACTCGTTAGCTGTAATTTCACTTACTGTAAGGAATGCGTCAGAGTGTGTTGCTGCCGACTTCTCCAAAGAGTGCTTAGCCATCACGTTGAACTGGCGAGCGAGCTCGTCGGCGTTGAACTTGTGAAGGTCGTTGTACAATGGGAGGCGGTTGCCTGCGATGCAGCGACCCATAACTGTTGCGTGGGTAGAGAATACTGTTGCAACGTATGGAGCGTTGTCGTGCAAGTAGAGCGAACCAGCTGCTGCCATCCACTCGTGGAAGTGTGCAACGATCTTGTCGCTTGTAGCAGATGTGTGCTCAGCGAATGCTGCGATAACAACACCTGCAGCGTGACCAAAGAGCACAGGCTCGATGTAGTCCCACTGACCAGAGAGTGAGTCTACGTTGTAAGACTCCCAAAGTTTCTTGAGAATCTCATCCTTCTGTGAGAAGAACGACTTAAAATCGATAAGAATTGCGATAGGTTCGCCCTTGATCATCCAGCGACCAATACGCACACGAACGCCCTGAGCATAGAGCGACTCACGCAAAGCTGAGAGAAGAGTCGCATCCTCCTTGAACTCGGGGTTTGCTGCATCCTGCGAAAAGTCTGGGCCGATAGTGATGTACTTATCACCGAGCTGTCGCATTACAGTGGGTGCCTTCGAGGCGATAACGGTATGGATACCGCCCACCTTGTTGCACACCTCCCAACTAACCTCAAAAAGGTAGTTAGGTGTAAGATTTACATTACTCATTATTATAGTTTTAAATTACAAAAATTACTCTATTCCTATGCGAATAAGAATATCGCCACAACCAAAGGTTATTTGATTGTGGTGTGTTATTTGTCATAGTGCAAAGGTAATACAATTATTTAATAAGGGAAACTTTTTTTAAAGTTTTTTAATAAATGGGCATATTAAACTACCGAATGGGCAGTTTTAGGGGGTGAATGGATAAATTAAACGGCTGAAATACGAATATTTCTACGAATACGGAGTGCCGTGAGCAGTGCTGCAGAGCTAAGTCCAACGATAAGACCCAAGACCAAGCCATAGCACTCCAAATCAAAGTGATAGGCCAAAACGACACCGATTGGGATGTTGAGCAGGAGGTAGCTGCAGAGTACGATAGGCATAATCACCTTGACATCCTGCAGACCACGCAACATACTAATCGAAAGTCCCTGAATGCTATCCGAGAATTGGTATACGGCAATAAGCAACATAAGCTCTGCGGTGAGCGTAATAACCTCCTGGTTGTCAGTAAATATCGAGGCAATAGGCTGACGCAGTGTGACAAAAACCACAGCCATAATCGTAGCCCAGAGGAGTCCAAGATGATAGGTAGCCATAACCGTCGGACGAAGCTCCTCACGTCGACCACTACCGTAGATGTGCGATACCACGATGGTCGAGGCAGAGCCAATGGCGACAGTAATCATCCACGCTATATTTGCAATACTGAATGCCACCTGCATAGATCCCGCCGATACCTCGCCAAACGAGAGGGCGAGAATTGAGGTGAGGATAAAGGCTGCCGACTCCAAGACCATCTGAAACGAGATGGGGCAACCAATCTTCAACAACGAGACTATGCTACTCATCTTCAGAGCACTACGACTAAAGAATGTTCGATATATACGCAGTCGTCGCCAAGCATAGAAGACCACGACGATGGCCACCATCTGACCTATTCGCGAGAGCAACGTGGCGAGTCCAGCACCCTCAGCTCCCATAGCTTCGGCACCCCACTCTCCGAAGATAAACATATAATTTAGGATGATGTTCACGACATTTCCCGCAAGCGATATCCACATCGCAATCTTGGTATTGCCAATACCCTCCAAAAACTGCTTCACGGCGAGGAACACCATAAGTGGAATGATACTCCAGACGAGCATATCGTAGTACGGAAGAGCCATCTCGGCAACACTCTCAACGCTCTGGCCAGGACCCGACATCCAGCTTCCCAGAACACCGATAAACGGTCTGAGCAACAAGGCTATAGCCGTAGCTACAACACCGATACCCAAGGTATAAGCAATACTATTTTGAAAGAGGTTACCCACCTCTCGTCGCTCATTTCTCGAGTAGTGCTCACCCACCATTGGCGTGATGGCAAGGGCGAGACCGAGAGCGGCAAGATAGATAAGCAAGAAGAGTGATCCGCCAAGCGAGACTGCCGCCAGAGGCACAGGATCCTCGCCACCGAAGTTACCCACCATAGCGGTGTCGGCAAACTGCGTGGTGAGCTGGCCAGCTTGTGCAATGACAACTGGCGTAGCAAGACCTATGAGCCTTCGGTAGTATGGTTTATAATCGGCAAAACGCATAATGAGGCCGCAAAGATAGTAAAAAGTTGGTAGATGCAAACTATTTTTTGCGGTGCAGCGAGAGTGTTAAGTAGCTATTTATGGTTATTTTAGCGACATATGGGTGGCGGTTTGAACATTTTTACCTATCTTTGCAGCCGTAAAACAGTGAGTTCGGTGCAGACAAATAAGCGTTACATATTCAGCCTCACGCTGTTATTGCTGATGATGTTTAACATCTGCAGCACCACGCTATTTATTCATAGTCACCACATCGACGAGACTACTATTGCCCACTCTCACCCCTTTGCTGGCAATCCCGACTCGCACCACCACTCATCAGCCTCGCTAAACCACATCGCTCGTCAGGTAATCAGCGAGATGCGTGTAGCTGAGACAACACTCCTAAATCACGTTGACAACGGCATAGAGTTCTTCCTGAGCTCCACAGTGGCTGTGCCCGCTACACAGCTAAGCGTCGACCAAGAGTCGTTGCGTGCCCCTCCTGTGGCATAGTGTAAATCAACCATTAACAGACTCATCACGAGCAACAATCACACACTTTACACACAGCTAAACAACTGTGTGCTAACAATTTATGCGTCTACTTGTACTGAGAAGCAGTAGTAGCCACACACACTATAAACAGGACACAACGATGAAAAGACTTATTGCACTTCTTATTATATTGGCGATGCCATTTATGGTCTATGCCACAACACCCGACACTGGCGACCACCCTGAGCAGCCAGTACTCAAGGGCTCTGATGCCAACCTCGTGGGCCACATCATCGACGCGGGAACATCGCTCCACATCCCCTACGCCACAGTAGCACTCAAGGGCACGACAATCGGCTGTGCTGCAGATGCATCGGGTCACTACAAGATTAACAACATCCCCGAGGGCGAGTACACAATCGTGGTAACAGCTCTAGGTTACGGTACTGTTGAGATTCCATTTAAGGCGATACGCAAGAAGACTGTAGAGCACAACTTCACCCTTCTCGAGACGGCGACAATCGTCGAGGAGATTGTGGTGTCAGCAACACGCAACGAGACAAACCGTCGCGAGACAGCAACAGTCGTAACCGTGGCATCATCAAAGCAGTTTGAGAGCACAGCCTCGGCAAACCTCTCGGAGGCGATGAACTTCCAGTCGGGACTCCGTGTTGAGAACACCTGTGGCAACTGCGGTGCACCACAGCTACGAATCAACGGCCTTGAGGGTCAGTACTCCCAGATTCTGCTCGACAGCCGAGCTATCTTCTCTTCGCTTGCTGGTGTCTATGGCCTTGACCTTATGCCTGTTGCAATGGTTGAGCGTGTGGAGGTTATCCGCGGTGGTGGCTCAGCACTCTTCGGCTCGAGTGCCATTGGTGGCGTGGTGAACATCATCACCAAGGACCCTGTTCGCAACACCCTATCGCTCTCGAACACAACAAACATTATGGAGGATGGCACTCCCGACATCAACACCTCGCTCGGTGGTGCCTTCGTCTCGGACGACTACAAATTCGGCACCTACATCTTTGGCCAGGTGAAGTATCGCGATGGCTACGACCGCAACGACGACGGCTTTAGCGACATTACCCGTCTCCGCTCCGAGACCGCAGGATTTAGAGCATACTACAAGACCTCGGCACACTCGCGTCTCTCGGCCGAATATCACCATATCCACGACTTTAGACGCGGTGGCGACAACCTCGACTCAGCACCACATATGGCATATATCTGCGAGCAGGTAGACCACAACATCGATGGCGGTGGCTTGCGTTGGGACTACTTCCCAAATATGCGTCACCGTGCCAGCTTCTACGCCTCGACACAGGGCATCTCACGCTCAAGCTACTTTGGCACAGACCTCGACCCAAACTCATACGGCACAACCAAGGACTTTATGTTCGTATCAGGAGGTCAGTATACCTATAACTATATGGCTGGTCTCCCTGCAGAGCTCACAGCGGGCCTCGAGTACAACTATAACTCGCTAAACGACTACTATATAGCAACCGACCGTCGTCTCGACCAGAGAACATCTACCATCGGCCTCTTTGCACAGAATGAGTGGAAGAGCGAGGCATTCAACATCCTCATAGGCTTCCGCCTCGACAAGCACAGTATGATCGAGAAGCCTATCTTCTCGCCACGAGCAAACCTTCGCTATAGCCCTGTCGACAACCTCGGCTTGCGTCTTAGCTACTCGAGTGGCTACCGTGCACCACAGGCCTACAACGAGGATCTGCATATCGATGCCCTCAACCACTCGGTATCGCTTATCGAGATTGACCCTAATCTTCGTCCCGAGTACTCACACTCGTTGAGTGCTTCAGCCGACTACTACTATAACTTTGGCCGCGTACAGACAAACATCCTTGTCGAGGGTTTCTATACTATGCTCAACGATGTATTTACCCTTGAAAAGTTGGGTCAGCGTGAGGATGGCGTGATTATCAAGGAGCGTCGCAATGGCTCGGGTGCACGCGTAGGTGGCATCACTGCAGAGGCGAAGATTGGCATTCCAAACTGCTTCGACGTGCAGCTCGGCTACACCTTCCAGAAGAGCCAGTATGTGGAGCCTGAGCAGTGGTCAGAGGATGTTGTGGCACAGCGTACTATGTTCCGCTCGCCTGAGCACTACGGATACCTTAACTCTAACTTCGTGCTCACCAAGCAGCTCAACGCCTCACTCTTTGGTACGTTCACAGGCCCAATGCTTGTGCAGCACAACGCCTACACCGATATCTTCGGTGAGGAACACCTCGACTCTGAAGTTCTCACCAAGTCGTTCTTGGACTGCGGCTTTAAGTTCGGCTACACCTTCTCGCTCAGCAAACTCCTCAAGCTGGAGATCAATGCGGGCATCAAGAATATCTTCGACTCATACCAGAGCGATATCGACTCGGGTGCTGGTCGCGACTCAGCCTACATCTATGGCCCAGCACTACCCCGCACCTACTTCTTCGGCGTAAAGCTCTCGTTGTAGAATATGGCATAACAAACACCAAAGGGCTGTCCACTTGGACAGCCCTTTTGCGATTTAATTAACTAAGCGGCAGCGATGCCCATTTTCATTAATAGTGAATTTAGAGAGATTAGAGAGATTAGGGATAAAATTGTCTCACTAAATTCCCTAAATTCTCTAATTTCTTTATTATCTTTGTAAAAAAGGATAGCCTATGAATGATGCAATTCTTATAAAGTCGCAAGGAGATCATAGAAATCTAATATGTTATCGTAAGGCAGAGCTAATATACGACATAACCTATCACTTTGCATATTCGGCATTCGAGCGTGGCAACCGAACTATAGAACAGATGGTTCAAGCTGCGAGATCGGGTAAGCAGAATATTATTGAGGGCAATGCAGATATGGAAACCTCAATCGAGATGGGCATAAAACTCATTAATGTCGCAAAGGCGAGTTTCAAGGAGCTACTGGCTGATTACGAGGACTATCTGCGTGTTAATGGCTGCGAACAATGGGGTGCCGACTCCGACAAGTTTGTAGCGATGCGTCGACTTGGCACTGAGGGTAGCAACCAATCTATTTTAGATATTGCAAAATCACGACCTCTCGACACAGTGGCCAATATGGCAATCATCCTACTCAAGCAGGAGGACTACCTGCTGCATAAACTTCTTGCATCACTCTCAGAGCAGTTTCTCGATGAGGGTGGCTTCAAAGAGCGAATGCACCGTATGCGTGTAGAGCGAAGAGGAAGGTAGGAAGGTTAAGGATATTAGGGGAATTAGGGGTTTTAATGAGTAATATTATTCTCCTTAAATTCACTAAATTCTTTAAATTCCTTAAGTAGAAAAGCAGCAAGGAAGCTGTCTAACAATAAAGTGACCCCAAAAGTTTTTTGTCCAAACTTTTGGGGTCACTTCATTTTTGGTTGGTCTCTTTATTTCAGTGACTAGTTCATCGTCTACTCAGCAGCAGCTGTAGTGTGCTGTTTATGAAAGTACTTAGTCTCACCGTAGATAGTTGTGAAGCCGAGGAATATATCATAAGTAGTACCAGGAGTAAGACCGCTTAAAACAAAAATAACATAGCCATCCTCAATCAGGTCAGGAATGAAGTTTGATATGTCCGCAGTTGGGTGTGCAAGAGCCTCCTCGGGAGTTAGCTCTGCAGGAACACCAGCGGCAATAAAAGTCATGATAGACTTGATCTCATTGCCATTTGCCTCTATGTAGATACCCATTGTAGAATCTGATGGGCAGGAAGCCTCGTTCTCAGGGTTGCCAGTGATATCAACAACTGAGCCAACAGCTACAGCGATCTCTACATCAGTATCAATAGTATTTTTATCAAAGTCATAGCCGACGAATCTTGAAGCATACACTTTCCAATACTCTGCAGATTTATATGCATTTACCGACTCTTTCGGTACATAAATCTTTTGTTGCTCAATTCCATTGAACATATATTTACCTCCTGCTGGCGGTGTTGTAGCCTTGCAATACACCTCTTTTAGTCTTGTGCAACCATCGAATGCTTGTTGTCCGATTGAAGTAACGCTATCAGGAATTGTTATACTTTTTAGGCTTGTGCACTCAATGAATGCTTCGTCTTCAATCGTATTAACACTATTAGGGATTATAACATTTGTCAAACTACTGCAATAAGAGAATGCGGCATCTCCAATTAAAGTAACGCTATTGCCGATTGTAACACTTGCCAGCGAGGTGCAATCTTGGAATGCATACCAACCAATCTCGGTAACGCCATTACCGATTGTTGCACTTGTTAGTCTTATGCATTCATAGAATGCATTACTATCGATTAATGTAACACTGTCGGGAATGACAATCTTTGTAAGATTTGCACATTCCGAAAAAGCATCCTCGCCAATAGTGGTAATCTGCTCTGGCAGAGTGATTTTTACAAGACTGTTACACCCTTCAAACGCACTATCCTCAATCTTTCTGAGAGACGTAAAGTACTTCAACTCTGTGAATGCCAAAATTTGAGAACCATTGAATATAGTGCCGATGCTGGTAACAGCAGCAGCCTCCTCGTACGACAACTCACCATCTTCGTCCTCATCCCAATGGAGCGTACAGATAAGTTTGGTGTTTTCGTCTTGGAACTCGATAGCCCGCGTTTTGTCGGCAGGATTCTCAGGATCTTCTGGATTCTCTGGATCTTCTGGATTCTCAGGATTCTCAGGATTCTCAGGATTCTCAGGATTCTCAGGATCTTCTGGATTTTCTGGACTCTCAGGCTCCTCCGTGTTGCCACCTCCAGGTTGCTCAGTAGTACCGCCTTCATCAATTACACCACCCTCGGTGCAAGCTGTGAACAGCATTCCGACCACTGCTAATAAAAAAAATAATCTTCTCATAAAGTATTGTTCGGGTCCGCTCCACCTCCAACAACGGGTTAATATAAAAAAGAAAGTGTGGAGAT
>JAFYSI010000117.1 GCA_017559425.1 Alistipes sp. | reverse complement strand
TCTTACTGAGCCATCGGGAAAGGTTACTTTAACCATAATTAATCTATTTTTTAATGTTTATGTTTCGAGTGCCTTCGTAGCTCCACAATAACGAGACGGATTACTACCCAGCTGCACTCCTTGTTTATTTCTGTTTGAAAAGTAGCACAAGGGCCACAATGCCGAGGATGAGGTTTCCAGCCCACATAGACCAGCCAATCTCTGTCTCTGGCATCCAGCCGTTGTAGCAGTTTGTAGTTGCAACACCCATCAGTACGAGGGGCAACACTGCTCTCCACCTGTTCTCCTTACTCATAGTTGCGTTGTTTGTCACTCTCTGTCGTTGTCCTCCAATGCCTCGTCACGACCTGCCTCTTTTGCGAGCTGTCCAATGCGGATAACCGAGCGGAGGGCGATTATTGCTGCTGTGCCCCACAATATCCATCGCTGTGGGCACTCAGGCATCCACATATTGATGAGGTAGACCACCGACAGGCCGAGAACAACTGCCGAGAGGATTACTCCAAGCCACTTTTTTGTGTTTTGATTCATTGCCTCACCTCTCTTTTAGTCGTGGTGCTCGTGCTCAGCGAGATCCTTGATCGAGATATCGCGACCCTTCTCACGCTCGAAGTGCTCCAATGGATTCTTGTTCCACTCACGCCACTCGCGACGACGACGAACAATGTCGAGAGCCTCATAGATGGCGTTACGCATACTCTGCTCATCGGCCTTGCCCTCGCCAGCGATGTCGTATGCCACGCCGTGGTCGGGCGATGTGCGTACCTTTGAGAGCGATGCTGTGAAGTTAACACCATCGGGGGTAAGGGTTTTAAATGGTGCCAATCCCTGATCGTGGTACATCGCAAGTATTGCGTCGTAATTTTTGAACTGTCCCGAAGCGAAGAAGCCATCAGCGGCAAATGGGCCAAAGGCCAACGTGCCATTGTTATATGCCTCGACAATTGCAGGCTTGATTGTCTCCTGCTCCTCTGTGCCGAGAAGGCCACCATCACCAGCGTGAGGGTTGAGGGCAAGAACAGCAATCTTTGGGCGTACTACGCCGAAGTCCTGACGCATAGAGGCGTTGATCTGCTCGAGACGCTCCACGATAAGCTCTTGTGAGAGGTGTGCTGCAACCTCCGACACGGGGATGTGGATTGTAGCAAGACCCACACGCATTAGCTCCGAGGTCATAATCATCAGCGGCGTGCCGTCGAGCTCCTTGGCAAGAAACTCGGTGTGGCCAGTGAAGTTAAACTCCTCGCTCTGAATCATCTCCTTGTCGATAGGTGCTGTGACAAGGGCGTCGATGTCGCCACGCTTGAGCTCCTCGATGGCTGTGCGTAGTGCCGCAGCGGCAGCCTCGCCACCCACCTTTGAGGGCTTTCCTGGTGTGATGCTCAACTCGCTTGGTCCGCACTCCACGATGTTTGCCTTGCCAGCAGCTGCTGCCTTAGCACCAGCAACGGTGTTAAGACGTACTGGCTCTATATCCTTGAGACGCTTTTGGTAGAAGGCGGCAGCCGACGATGAGCCGTAGATTACGGGTGTCATCAGCTCGGTAATGCGACCATCGGCCAAGACCTTGAGGATTAACTCCCAGCCAATGCCGTTGGTGTCGCCCTGTGTAATACCTATCTTTAGCTTGTTGCTCATAATGTCATATCAATGTTTGAACTTACAAATATATGAAAATTATTTGATATACCTATTGTTTAAAGGGATTATTTGCTAAAATCTTGCCGTTGAGCCCTCTCAGGTTGCTTGGCCAGAGAGTTTATATTTGGCGAAGGCATAGCTATTCTGCAAGCTCAACTCTGATTACCTGTGTCATACAGTGTGCTGCACCATAGCCCTTGATAAGTGTCTCGAGAGGTATCCACTCCACCTTGACGCCGTGCTTGGCGAATGCCTCCTGAAGCTCCTCTGACTGGTTGCCTACGGCCATAATGTGGCGAGGGGCGATGGTTAGGAAGTTATTGGCATAGTGCAGCTCATCCTCGAGCTTGATAGGGATGATTGTAAAGCCTCTCTGTTCAAGGAACTTGACAAATGGAATTCCGCTCTTTGAGAGTCTATACTCCTTCTCCCCCTTCTTGCGTGTGTATAGGTCTACTGTTACCCACTCGGGGTCACCCTCCTTGGCGTAGTAGCGGCTCTCGACAAGTGTGCAAAGGTCCTTGTCGATGATGTTGAAATATGTGTCGAGGTGCATCTGCATCTGCCACCACTTGTGGTCGTTGACAACAGCAATGGTGTCGTGGCCAAAGGCGTCGGCATCCATAATTTGCTGGATGGCCTCTATGTTGGTACGCATACCGCAGCCGATATATGAGATGTCGCCACCACGAAGATAGTCGCCACCCTCGAGGCGTCCTTCGCCAGTGATGGTGAGGATAGGCTTCACGCCGAGTTGCTCGTAGCAGAGTGATATAATCTCGGTCTCATCGGCACGCTGCGTTGAGTTCATATAGCTGATGATGTGTCCGCGAGGTGTTGTGATGCTCTGGTCACGAGTAAAGTAGAGGTTCATAAGTGGCGAGTGGCTGTATAGTGCCTCGAAGCCCGTGTTGGTATCTGAGCTGCGGAGCATCACCGTAGGGCGAAGCAGGATGCAGCGGATGAGATCTGCTCGCGACATCTCGCTAATGACATATTCGCGATACTCCTCCGACTTCTCGGGGCTCATATCCGACATATTGCTAATGTTGTATGTGAGGGTTCTTTTGGCACACTCACGCAGTTTTTCAATAGGCACCTCGTTGAGTAGCTCCTTGACTGTGTATACCTTGATGCCGTTGTTCTCGAGTGCTGCGATGTATCCCTGGTGCTCCTCGGCAGCCTTGTCGACATCAAAGTAGTACTCAAAGAGTCCTGCATAGGGGTGGATAACACCATCGAATAGCTCCTCGCCTGGGGTGTGCATAAGTATTGCTCGGGCATAGTCCCACTCCGAATTAGGGTAGGTCGTTGTCTGCTGTGCAATGGCCGCAAGAGTTGTGCTTAGAACGAGTGAAAGTAGTAGGAATAGTTGTCTCATTATACAAAAGTTTATTTGTTACGATTGTTTATTGTCCAGTTGTCAGTGCCTCAAAACGTAGATACCACAAAAAAGAGAATCTTACACAAGTATCTCTCTGTTTTGTGGTCTCGTTTTGATGAGATTATTATATACCACAAATTTAAGAAAAACTTCTGTAAGATTCTTGTATAAATCTCCTCTCTTGAGGTCTGTTTGTCGCTATTTTTACACTTTCTCTGCTACTTGCCTCGGCGGAATTCGGCGAGGATGATCCCCGTAGCCATTGCCACGTTGAGTGACTCAGAGGTAGGACGGTCGGCAGGGTATGGCGGTATGAATAGTTTGTGTGTCAACGTCTTGCGACACTCCTCGGAGACTCCCTGGCCCTCGTTGCCCATCACGATGATACCGTGATTTGCGAGCCTCTTGGAGTAGATGTTCTTACCGTCGAGAAGCGTACCGTAGATTGGTGTGCCCTCTGCGGCAGCTGATTTTAGAATCTCGGCGAGATTGTCTACATAATGCACCCTCACGCGGAGAAGGGCTCCCATTGTGGCCTGCACAACCTTGGGGTTGTAGATGTCGGCACACTCCTTCGAGCAGATGATATCCTCCACGCCAAACCAGTCGGCGAGGCGGACGATGGTACCAACATTTCCGGGGTTCTGCACACCATCAAGGGCGAGAATAAGTTTTGCCTGAAGAGCCTTGAGCGAGAGTTTATGGCGAGGCTGCTCGACAATGGCGAGGCAGTCGCTTGGGGTTTTGAGCTGTGAGATTCGCTCCATATCGCGACGCTCGACGATGGTCACGTTGTCACCCACGATGTCGTGGCGTGTGGTGTAGATATGGCGAATCTTGATTCTCGACGCTCGTATCTCGTCGATAAGCTTAATGCCCTCGGCAACAAATAGTTGCTCGCTGTCGCGTGTACGCTTGTCGGCGAGCGATCGAACGAATTGAATCTCAGCTTTTGTCATCGTTGCTCTTCAATGGTAAATGTCTGCCCCTCGAGGGCAAGTTCTGTGTTTGGAAATATCTCACGGCACTCCTCGGCAAGTCTTTCTGGCTCCTTGTAGCGTGACGAGAAATGGCCAATGATGAGCCTTCCCGCCTGGGCCTTGAGTGCCACCTTTGCCGCCTCGTGCGTGGTTGAGTGACCACGACCCTTAGCCCACTGCGTCTCGCTTGTGGAGTAGGTTGTCTCGTGGTACATAAGGTCGACACCCTCGACAAGTGACGCCGCCTTTGCCGAGTAGGCTGTATCCGATAGGTAGGCGTAGGAGCGTGCCTTATAGGGGATGTATGTGAGTGAGCTGTTGGGCAGAATAGTGCCGTCTGCGAGGGTGATATCCTCGCCACGTTTTGCCGCAACAATCTCGGCGATAGAGAGTCCGTACTTCGCTATCTTGAATTTGTCGACGTTGAGTCCTGGCTGCTTCTCGCGAAAGTGGAGGCCTGCGGTGGGTACTCTGTGTCTAAGAGGTATTGACCACACCTCAAGGGTGCTATTCTCCATAATTATGCGGTGCTCGGTGGTGCGTATCTCGTGCCACTTAACCTCGTAGGGAAGATCCTCCCAGAAATAGCGGCGGTGGTAGTCGAGGATTTCGCCCATAGGGGCGGGTGCGTAGACATCTAAAGGTGTATGCTTGCCCATAAGTCCGAGTGTGGCGATAAGCGGAAATAGTCCGAAGCAGTGGTCGCCGTGCAGGTGCGAAATAAACACAGCTCTAAGGCGTAGTGGGTTAATACCACGCCTTATGAGCTGCTGTTGCACCCCCTCACCAGCATCAACAAGATAGTATTGCTCGTTGAGGTTTACTACTTGTGCCGATGGGTGAGCCTTAGGTGTGGGTTTAGCAGATGAGTTACCGAGTATGGTTACGCTAAACCCCATATATTACTGAGCAAGCAACCAACGCTCGCAGTCCAAAGCGGCGATACAGCCTGAACCTGCAGCGGTGATAGCCTGACGGTAGTGAGGATCCTTAACGTCGCCGGCAGCGAATACACCCTCTACAGATGTCTTTGATGTGCCTGGAACAACCTTGATGTAACCCTGCTCATCGAGCTCAAGCTGGCCCTTGAGAACCTCTACGTTTGGATGGTGACCAATAGCGAGGAAGAAGCCCATAATGTCCAAATCACGCTCAACACCTGCGTTGCTAACTACGCGTACGCCAGTTACACCCTCCTCGTCGCCGAGAACCTCCTTAGTGTTGTGCTCGAACAGTACCTCGATGTTTGGAGTGTTGAATACACGCTCCTGCATAGCCTTTGAAGCACGCAAGTAGTCCTTACGAACGATGAGGTATACCTTGCGGCAGATAGATGCGAGGTAAGTAGCCTCCTCGCAAGCAGTGTCACCACCACCTACTACGGCAACATCCTTCTTGCGGTAGAAGAAACCGTCGCAAGTAGCACAAGCACTTACACCCATACCGCGGTACTTAGACTCTGACTCCAAGCCGAGGTACTTAGCAGATGCACCTGTACATACGATAACTGCGTCAGCCTCAATCTGGTGCTCGTGGTCAACAGTAGCCTTGAATGGACGCTGTGAGAGGTCGAGGTCTGTGATGATACCGCGACGAACGTCTGCACCGAAACGCAATGCCTGCTTCTTGAGATCCTCCATCATAAGAGTACCTGTGATACCCTCTGGGTAACCTGGGAAGTTCTCAATCTCAGTTGTTGTTGTGAGCTGACCACCTGGCTCGATACCCTCGTAGAGTACTGGTGAGAGGTTGGCACGTGAAGTGTAGATTGCAGCGGTAAAACCTGCAGGACCGCTACCAATGATCAAAACTTTTACTTTCTCCATAGTTTTGCTTGTTTTAGTTGTATAGTTGTTAATAGTGTTGTCTGTCGGGTATATTGTTATACCTCAATATGTTATCGTGTATTTTTAAAGTCTTGCTCCTGCTCCTCAATCTCGCGGAAGTCATAACCGTAGCCAATCATCATATCGCTACCAGTGTCACGCAGACGGTCTGCCTCGGTAGCCTCGCGAAGGCGTCGGTGGATGTTGCGTGATGCAGCAATAGCCTCGACGATATCCTCGGTTGTGGGTGTGCGACCGAGGAGGTTGCCCAGCAGGTTGCAGGCGTAGGCAGCTGCCATATCCTCATACTCGGCCATAGCCTTGTCGAACATAGCCTGGATGTCGGCAAGCGAGGTGGTGCTACTCTCGGCCTCGCTCAAGATCTTCTCGACAAGAGCGTGGGGGAGATACTGACCGCCGATGTCTCGCCACTCGCCACAGCTCTCGGCAGTAGCTCGGCTAAGGTCACCGTGGCTAAGCATTGTGCCGATAGATGCTGCTATGGCACTGTTATAAAGCTTGATGCCTCGTTGCAACATCGCCGCCTTGATGATTGTGCGGTTGTAGTTGTAGGTCTTAGCCTCGGGGTCCTCCTCGCTAAGGCGTGTGAGGATGTCGACCCCGCGGAGCATCTTGCCCGTGAGATAGGGGTTATACTCCTCTAAGTTGACATTATCACGCTTCAGGCGTCGTTTGTCGCGGCTCATCCACTTCTCGGTATCTCGCACCGTGCCGTAGCTCTTGAGGGCAATGGCGGGGACGAGCGACGAGTGGCCATCCTCCTCGATGAGGTAGGAGTAGGGCATATCCTGCGTGTCGTGGTGACGCGTGTGTCGACCAAGAATCACGGTGTATGGACCCTCGATGGCGGGCGACATAACGTAGGCATTGCTGCCAAACTTTGAACCACGAAGGTGCACAGCTTGATGCACAGCACCGCTCTTGAAGAGGTGGTTCGACTGGTTGGTGCCACTGCCAGCATTGAAGAACGAGAATATTCCCGCGATGAGCAGCGACGACTTATGATGCGACACGGTGAATGGTCCAGCAAAGATAGCTGCTGCCTCGCCATTCTCGCAGTGACAGTTGGCAAAGAATAGTGAGTCGGCAGCCGTAAAGCCATTTGCCAAGTGAGACTTCTCGCCCACGAAGCATTGCTCGATGCAGGCACCACTCTCGACCGTAGCATCATTATCTATAATAAAACTCTTGGCACGCACGTCGACACCGACAGTGGCGTTCGAGAGTATTGTTCCATTCTCAAGGTGCGAAGCTCCCTCTATCACTGTTCCTTGACCGATGTTGACCTCGCGGATAAACTTCACGCCGAGAATCTTAACACGGTCCTCCACGCGAGCTATGTTGCTGCGATGTCTCTCGCTCTCGGCCAACACCTTACGTTGTAGCTCCTCGCTGGCCTTTGTGCGGTTACGCATCATTGCCATAATGTAGGCCATCTGCGATGTGAGCTCCGAGTAGATGGGTATGCTACGACCGCCATTCTCGTTGACTGCCGATACCATCACACCATTGCCAAAGGTTGAGGCGTGGCGGCACTCCATACGCAGCACCGAGTCGATATGGCAGTTGTTGCCTATCGAGTAGTTGCAGATGGTGGAGTGCGATATGTAGCTCTTTGAGCCAATCACGATGTCGCCCTCGAGACGTACATATCGTAGCTGCCCTGTCTGGAAGTCATCGGCAACCAACACACGCTCCCAGCTCTCAGCACAGCATCCTCGCTGCTCCAAGAGCGAACGCTCCTCGGGGGTTATATGGCGATATTGGCCCATTGGTGTTTAATCCTTTTTGGTGTAGACAACCTTTTTTGTCTCGAAAAACTCGTCGTCAAACATCGTGCGGATGTCGTAGATGTCCCAGCGGCGACGTGTTGCTGCCAGCTCCTCGGCAAGATCGCCACCCTTGAGGTAGAGGATGCCGTTAGGGAGTGTTCCTGCCTGACCCTTGCGAAGAAGCTGCCAAGCCCAGGGCATAAATCTTGCCATCTCGGTGACGGCACGCGACACAACGTAATCGGCCTTCTGGCCAAGCTGCTCGGCACGACAGTTAACAGCCTTGAGATTCTTGATCTCTGCACCCTGCGTAACACCCTCGACAACGCGAATCTTCTTGGCAATCGAGTCGACACCGATGAACTCCACCTCAGGGAACATAATTGCCAGAGGCACAGAGGGGAAGCCTCCGCCGCAGCCGATGTCTACGACCGTAGCACCTGGCTCAAAACGGCACACCTTGGCAATGGCCAAAGAGTGCAGAATGTGGCGGGTGTAGAGGTGCTCCATATCCTTGCGAGATACCACATTTATACGGGCGTTCCACTCCTCGTACAGTGCTCCGAGAGCCTCGAACTGCTCCTGCTGTCGCGAGTCGATCTCGGGGAAATATCGTTTGATAAGGTCACTATTCATCGTTATCGTTTTTGCGTGTTAGTCTTACTCTTTTGCCAAAATCATCTTGCATACGGCGGCCTTGGCACGGCGTATCTGCGTCTTAATAGTGTTGAGGGGTCGCCCGAGCTTCTCGGCAATCTCTTCGTATGAGTACTCCTCCAAAAATCGCATCTCGATGATTCGGCGATAGTCCTCCGAGAGCTCGGCAAGCGAGGCCTCGAAGTGGGCTGTTCGCTGGTTGATGATCACCGACTCCTCGGGCGAGGGGGTGGTGGCCATCGGTGCTATAAACTTGCTGTCGATCGAGACATCGTCGGCACGACGACGCACAAAGTCGACCAACGTGTTGCGAGCGATGGTGTAGACCCACTGACCGAAGGTGTACTCCTCAGAGTAGTCCGAGAGGTGGAGGTAGACCTTGATGAAGGTCTCCTGCAGCAGGTCATCCGACGTGTCGCTACTACCTAAGCGTTGCTCAAAGAGGTGTTTGATGGCCTCGTTGTATCGCATAAAGAGGTACTCGAAGGCACAGTGGTCGCCTTCGGCTGCGAGCTTCACGAGTTGTGCGTCGCTGGCTACGATATACTCTTCTATATCCACGCTTTAGGGCTGTTGTTGCTACGTTTAAGGTTGATGATATACTCAATTCCAGGACCCAAAAGGTCATAGATCCAGTACTTTAGCAAGATGCCTCTCTCGCCGAGCTTCTCGGCACTCTTGCGTGTTGAGAGCAGCACGATGAGGTAGCGAACAAGTGCCAAGCTCAAGGCAAAGATCTTGAGCTCCAAAGGCAGCAGAACAAGGACTGCGAGCGTCGTAAGGAAGAAGAGTGTGCGGCTGCCCATCTCCCACATACCGAAGGTCTTGATGAAGATAGGGTAGTAGCCATCTGTAGAGCGGTTGTAACGCACCACGTCGAGCCATTCGTTCCACACCGAGGGACGATCCTCGTAGACTAACGACTTGGGTGATAGCATCATAGCACAACGCTGTGGTCTCGAGATTGACTGTATGTAGAGGTCGTTCTCGCCGATGTCCATATTGAGGTGGTTGAAGCCTCGTGTTGCTTCGTAGAGCTTACGCGTAAAGCCAAAGTTGCTGCGTGGGGCAACCAAGATGCGGTCGCTCACGGACATTGCAACGTGGTTGCGGCTATAGTTGAACTCGGCCATTCGCATAAGATAGGTTCTGAGTGTATCCTCCTCGAAGTGGGGTGCTGCGGCTCCCGCAACGATGATGCCTCGCTCAAAGGCGTAGGACATATAGGTCACCCACTCGTCGGTAGCAGGAATTGTGCCTGGAGTGGTGAAGAGCAGATTGTCGTACTGTGCCGACTTGATACCTACGTTATAGGCCTGCTTGGTGGTGATGTAGATGCGGCCATTGCCACTAAGCTTGGTAAGCTTCATATTGGAACGTTGGTCGCGAATGCGCTGTAGCTCAGCGTAGTAGTCGATGTCACGTCCAATGTATACCACCACCACCTCGTAGACGCTATAGCTCTGGCTGAGGAGTGTTGGAAGCTGCTTGCCGAGAAAGGTCTCATCCTCGCCACGAACAGCCACGATTACCGACACAAATGGCTCCTGACAAAACTTGTCTCTCTGGTTCATTAGACGGAAGCGGTGGATGCGACGATAAGCAACGGCGTAGTAGTAGAACTGAACAGCAAAAAGGATGAGCAAAATGGCCAAAAGAGCGACTCCTGGCCAAGTGTAATGTAGAAATATCTTGTTAAAAAAGTGCATAACGCTATTCGTATGATGATATAACGTGCAAATGTAGGCAAAAAATGGCAAACCTCAAAATCTGCAAGCTAAACATTTTGCTCTTTTTCGGATAATTTCGGTCTTCGAAGAAAAAATGGTGTAAGAGTCAATTTTTTGGTTTGCACATTGCGGAAATTTTACTACCTTTGTGCGTTATATATACTTGTATGGAATTTACTTTACAACATACCGCTCCCGAGACTAAGGCTCGTGCCGGTCTCCTTATGACCGACCACGGTCCTATCCAGACTCCAATCTTTATGCCTGTGGGTACTGCCGCAGCTATGAAGGGAATATTTCATCGCGACGTCGAGGCTGAGGCGAAGGCTCAGATTATCCTCGCCAACACCTACCACCTCTACCTACGTCCAGGTATGGACATCATTGAGAAGGCGGGAGGTGTGCACCGCTTCTCGTCGTGGACAAAGCCGATGCTTACCGATAGCGGTGGCTTTCAGGTATTCTCGCTCGCAGCGTGCCGTAAGCTCAAGGAGGAGGGTTGTTACTTTCAGTCGCATATCGATGGCTCACGCCACCTATTTACCCCTGAGAGTGTTATCGACACGGAGCGTACCATAGGTGCAGATATTATGATGGCCTTCGACGAGTGTCCTCCAGGAGATGCTTCGTACGACTACGCCCTCAAGTCGCTCAATCTCACGGAGCGTTGGTTGGATCGCTGCTTTAACCGCTACCATCAGACACAGCCTAAGTGGGGTCACTATCAGGCCCTCTTCCCTATTGTGCAGGGTGCGGGCTATGCCGATTTGCGTGAGCGTGCTGCACGCAACGTGCTGCAGTACAACGCTGATGGATATGCTATTGGTGGTTTGGCAGTGGGCGAGCCTACCGACGTGATGTACTCTATGATTGAGGTGTGTAATGCTGTGTTGCCGACAGATAAGCCACGTTACTTGATGGGTGTCGGCACGCCAATCAACATACTTGAGGCTATCGACCGCGGTGTCGATATGTTCGACTGTGTGATGCCTACGCGTAACGGTCGTAATGGACAGCTATTCACCTCTGAGGGTGTGATCAACATCCGCAACAAGAAGTGGGAGGACGACTTCTCGCCAATCGACCCTAATGGCGTGACCTTCGTCGACCACCAGTACACCAAGGCCTATTTGCACCATCTTGTCGTGTGCAAGGAGATGCTCGCAGCACAGATTGCCTCGTTGCACAACACAGCCTTCTACCTCTGGTTGGTGGGTGAGGCACGCAAGCATATCATCGCTGGCGACTTCAAACCTTGGAAGGAGGAGATGGTCGTAAAGCTTGCTCGACGATTGTAGGGTCGTGAACTAAATGTGGTCGACAACGCTCGACCAAGAGACGAATTATGAGACTTAGACTGATACCATCAATACCGGGTTATAGAACCCTCGATAGATACATCCTCGGAAAGTTTCTGAGGACATACGTCTTTGGCCTCCTGATGATTATCATCATCGTGGTGGTCTTCGACTATGTTGAGAAGGTCGATGACTTCACCGAGCTGAAAGCTCCCTGGAAGGCTGTCATCAACGACTACTACCTCAACTTTATCCCATACTTTATCAACCAGTTCTCGTCGCTCTTCACCTTCATTGCTGTGATATTCTTCACCTCGAAACTGGCGATGCAGACCGAGATTGTGGCGATACTGTCGGGTGGTGTCAGCTTTAAACGCCTTATGTGGCCATATTTCCTCGGTGCGTTTCTCATCACGACGGTAAATATGAGCCTCAGCCTTTGGGTTATTCCGCAGACGCAGCGTGAGATCATCCAGTTTGAGAATCAGTATGTTAAGCGTCGTCAGCGAGTGCTATACGACGAGAATGCCTATCGTCAGATTGCCCCAGGAACATACGCCTATGTCCGTGGTTATAGCCCCAGTGCCGATAATGTGTCGTTCTTCGCCCTCGAGCAGTATGAGGACTCGAAGCTCGTTGGTAAGCTCGAGGCTGCGAGTGCCTCCTTTGATGAGGAGTCGGGACGCTGGACAGCACCTCGCTATGTGACCTATCGCCGTACGGAGGCTGGTACCTACGACTTTACGCTGCACCGTAACCTTGACACGCTTGTCAACCTCGATGCCAGAGAGCTTGGCGAAACAAAGTCGCTGGTTAAGACGATGACTATCAGCGAGCTAACAGACTATATATCGCAGCAGAGAGAGAAGAGTTCGGACGATGTCTACATTATCGAGGTGGAGCGTCACACACGCTTCTCATATCCTATTGCCACGTTTATCCTCACGCTGATTGGCGTGTCGCTCTCGTCGCGTAAAATGCGAGGAGGTATGGGTATGCACATTGGATTGGGTATCGCCCTCTGTTTCAGTTATATTATGCTCGGACGTGTCTTCGAGCAGGTGGCCATCAGTGGCACGATGATGCCGAGTCTCGGTGTATGGCTGCCAAATATTGTATTTGCACTTATTGCCGCCTTTGTTTACATTAAAGCACCAAAGTAGTATGCAGAGTATTTCACACATTGTTGACTATCTTCGTCGTGGCGAACGCCTTACAACGGCCGATGCCGTAACCCTTTGGCGAGAGGCTCCACTGTGGCTTCTCGGCGAGTTGGCCGTGAGCCGTAAGCGTGCCTCGAGTGGAGAGCTGGTCTACTATAACCGCAATATCCATCTTGAGCCTTCGAACATCTGCATATTCAACTGCGAGTTCTGCTCGTTCCGTCGTCGCGAGGGCGATGCCGATGCGTGGAGCTTGACCCTCGACCAGATTGAGGAGCGTGCACGCGAGGTGGCAGAAACAGGTATCACGGAGGTGCATATCGTTGGCGGTGTTCATCCCGACCACACGCTCGATACCTACTGTGAGATGATTCGCCGCGTGAAGAGTGTGCTCCCAGAGGTGGCTGTTAAGGCCTATACCGCTGTCGAGCTGTCATATATGATTCGCCGTGCTGGACTTACCCTTGAGGAGGGTCTTCGTCGCCTTAAGGAGGCGGGTATGGAGAGCATCCCTGGCGGTGGTGCAGAGATCTTCGACGAGGAGCTTCGTGCACGCATCTGCCCCGATAAGTGCTCATCTTGGGAGTGGCTCGATGTGCATCGCACAGCACACAACTTAGGTATCGACACCAACTGCACAATGCTCTATGGCCACGTTGAGACCATCGAGCAGCGTGTGGACCACCTCAACCGCCTGCGTGAGCTTCAGGATGAGGCCCCAGGCTTCAATGCCTTCATCCCGCTCAAGTATCGCAGTCGCAACAACCGTATGTCGGAGTGTGGCGAGTGCTCTACGGAGGAGGATATGAGAATGATGGCTATGAGCCGCATCTTCCTGGATAACATTCCACATATCAAGGCCTACTGGGTGGCGTATGGCAAGAGTGTTACGGAGATGGCCTTAGCCTTTGGTGCTGATGATATAGATGGCACTATTGATGACTCTACTAAAATATACTCTATGGCTGGTGCTGAGTCTCGTCCCCGTATGAGTGTTGATGAGCTCGAGGCTATGGTCCACGATGCAGGCTTTGTTGCCGTTGAGCGTGATACGCACTATAATGAGTTGCACCGCAGCGAGTCACACTCTGCGACAGAGGATTATGCCGATGAGGCTTCGCTCGAGGCACTGCTTGGCGAGGAGACGCTCTCGGAGAATACACCTTGCGAGGAGGTGGTTGAGAAGAGTGCTGCTGCCGTGGAGAAGCCAATCGAAGAGACCCCAATTGAAGAGGCTCCAGTTGAGGAGACCCCTATTGAGGAGGCTCCAGTCGAGGAGCATAAACCAGTGGAGGAGCCTGTCGAGATGTCTCTTCTGAATGATCTGCTTGCCGATGCTAATGCTTGCAGTGAGCAGGAGGCAGAGGAGGTTACCCCTTGCGCTGAGGAGCGAGTAGAGCCTCAGCAGCCAGATCCTCAGCAACAAAAAGAGGCGACACCTTGCGAGGTTGTACAGCCCGCGGAGCAGAAGCGAGAAATCAAGGAAGAAACGAAAAATATTAAGAAGCAAATGAACAAGATGAGTGGTAATGCGGGTGAATCAGCCTCAAAGTCACAAAAATCGACAGAGTCACAGGGCCTCTACAAACGCTATATGTTGTGGTGGAATGTACTCTTTGTGGGTATATTTGGCCTATTGGTGCTCTTTGGTGTGTACTTTGGTCTTATGGTCGGCACTCGCCACGGCAAGTCGATTATCGTGCCTAACTTTATAGAGATGTCTGTTGAGGAGGCTAAGGCTCTTGCCAGTGAGCTTGACCTTCAGATTATCGTGAGCGACTCGGTGCACGAGGCAGACATCGCTGGCGGTATGGTCATCGACCAACGTCCAGCACCATCAATTGTCCGCGAGGTGACTGTAAAGCCCGACCGTAAGGTATATCTCACAGTCAACGCCTACACACGTCGTATGATGCGTGTGCCATACGTTGCCAACCAATCGTTGCGTCAGGCGATCAACCAGCTTGAGCGTGATGGCTTCAATATCGAGCAGCTTGTATATGTTACTCACCCATACGATGGTCAGGTAATCGAACAGAAGGTGGGTGGCAAGCGAATTACTCGCAACTCTAAGGTCACTCTCCCTGAGGGCACTGGCGTGACACTTCAGGTTGGATACCGTGCTGGTAAGCAGTATACCTCTGTGCCTCAGCTGATTGGTATGCGTCTCTCGCAGGCTAAGAATACCCTCTGGACAAGTGGTTTGAATATCG
The DNA here is from genome assembly GCA_017559425.1 of Alistipes sp. GTDB lineage: Bacteria > Bacteroidota > Bacteroidia > Bacteroidales > Rikenellaceae > Alistipes. The sequence continues at coordinate 3,946 of JAFYSI010000117.1, read as the reverse complement.
GTAAGATTGTCTACGACGAGAGCGTCACAGACCTCAAGAACCGTCGCCTGGCCCGTGTATATATGCAGACACAGCCAGCCAAGAAAGGTGTGATGCGTGGTACAAAGGTATCGATCTACCTCACTTGCGACGACAAGCTCATCGACTCACTCTCGAAGAGGGCTGGTCGTAGCGAGAAGTACTACGACGAGCAGCGTCGTCTGATGGAGAAGGAGGCCGAGGAAGAGGCACAGCGTCAGGAGGCCGAGGAGGAGGCACGACGCCTTGCTGAGAGCTCAGAGGCTGAGGCTTCGAACGGTAACTCCTCGTCGGAGGGTGTCGATGGCGAGGCTATGATCAACGCCACAGAGCCAGAGAAGAAGTCGCTCATAGCACCTCCAGTAGCAGAGAGTGATGTAGAGTAAATAGGATAACCCAAGAATAGAACTAAGTGATTGAGAATGTTGATATAGTAGCCGATGAGCTACTAACAGAGGATATGGAGCTTCAGGAGGGAGAGTCGGTGTCGGATGGCGACGAGATGTACGAACACTTCTCGGTGACCGTCGACAAGGGACAGTCGATGATGCGTCTCGATAAGTTCCTCACGGCACGCCTTGAGAACACTTCGCGAAATCGTATTCAGGCGGCGGCCGACGGACAGAACATCCTTGTCAATGGCAAGCCTCAGAAGTCGAGCTATAAGGTAAAACCTCTCGACCAGATATCTATCGTGATGCCATACCCCCGCCGCAAGGAGGAGATTGTGGCCGAGAATATACCTCTTAATATAGTATACGAGGATGACGACATCATCGTGGTGAATAAGGAGGCGGGTATGGTTGTGCACCCAGGTGTCGGCAACCATAGCGGTACTCTTGTACACGCCCTGTCGTGGCACCTCAAGGACCTTCCGATGTTCTCGGAGGGTAATGCTCGTGCAGGCCTTGTGCACCGTATCGACAAGGATACCTCGGGACTCTTGGTGGTGGCTAAGAACGAGAAGGCCCACGCCAAGCTCGCAAAGCAGTTCTTTGACCACACGATTTATCGTCGCTATGTGGCCCTTGTGTGGGGTAACATTGCTGAGGATGAGGGTACCATCATTGGTAATATTGGTCGTAGCCCTAAGGAGCGTCTGCAGATGTATGTCTTTGCTGATGGCTCGGATGGCAAGCACGCCGTGACACACTTTAAGGTGTTGCGTCGCTATGGCTATGTGACGCTCGTTGAGTGCCGCCTCGAGACGGGACGTACACACCAGATTCGTGTCCATATGTCGTGGCAGGGTCACCCCTTGTTCAACGACGAGCGTTATGGTGGCAACCGTATCTTGAAGGGTACTACATTTATGAAATATAAGCAGTTTATCGAGAATTGCTTCAAGCTTATCCCTCGCCAGTCGCTCCACGCACGTGCTTTAGGCTTTGACCACCCTACAACGGGCAAGTATGTGCAGTTCGAGTCGGAGCTTCCAGATGACTTCAAGGCAGTGCTTCAAAAGTGGGAGACTTATACCGATTCGGTAGGCCTTGATTTGGAGGAGATTTAGAAATTCGTCTAACACAGTTATACACATTTCGGGTGTTTCGTGGCGTTTGAGGATGTAGCGTAAGATAATAAATAAGGTAAAAGAATAAGTATGTTTCTGCCGACAACAAGTAAAGAGGTCGAGGCTCGTGGTTGGGATGAGCTCGACGTGATTATCTTCTCGGGCGATGCCTATATCGACCACCCGGCCTTTGGTCCTGCAGTGATTGGTCGCATACTCGAGGCTGAGGGCTATCGTGTGGCCATCGTGCCGCAGCCCAACTGGCGTGACGATCTGCGTGACTTCAAGAAATTGGGCAAGCCACGTCTCTTCTTCGCAGTGTCGGCGGGTGCTATGGATTCTATGGTGAACCACTACACTGCCAACCTGCGTCTCCGCTCAAACGATGCCTATACGCCTGGTGGTAAGGCTGGCTTTCGTCCCGACCGCACGGTAGATACCTACACCAAAATTCTCAAGCAGCTCTATCCTCATACCCCCGTTGTTGTAGGTGGTATCGAGGCTTCGTTGCGTCGCTTGACACACTATGACTACTGGAGTGACAAGCTCCGTGAGTCGATTCTTGAGACCTCGGGTGCCGATCTGCTTGTATATGGTATGGGCGATAAGGTAATCCGCGAGGTGGCTAAGGCTCTGCGTAACGGCTTCAATATGAAGCTGCTCAGAGGCTTACGTCAGGTGGGATTTATTGCCGACAAGGAGTATGTCGAGAAGCTATACAACGGCAAGACCATCGTGCTTAACTCCTTTGAGCAGTGCGTCGAGGATAAGAAGAAGTTTGGCAAGAACTTCTGTGATATCGAGACTCTTAGCAATATGATGCAGTGCGAGACCACGCTTGTTGAGCCTGTGGGTGAGAGGTATGTGGTCATCACTCCGCCGCACGAACGCCTCACGACCGAGGAGCTCGACCACTCGTTTGACCTTGCATACGAGCGTGCTCCACACCCACGCTACAAGGGTAAGGGCGACATCCCAGCTTGGGAGATGATCAAACACTCGATAAATATCCACCGTGGATGCTTTGGTGGTTGCTCGTTCTGCACCATCTCGGCCCACCAGGGTAAATTTATATCGTCACGCTCCGAGCGTTCTATTATCGCTGAGGTTGAGCGTGTTACCAAGATGCCTGATTTCAAGGGTTACCTCTCCGATATCGGTGCTCCATCGGCTAATATGTATCGTATGTCGGGCAAAAACGAGGAGCTGTGCAAAAAGTGTAAGCGCCCATCGTGCTTGCACCCTAAGCTCTGCCCAAATATGAACAACGATCACCAGCCGCTGCTTGAGCTGTATGCTAAGATTCGTGCGGTAAAGGGTATCAAACGTGCCTTTGTGGGTAGTGGCATCCGCTACGATCTCTTCGATGACTCGGCATACTTCGAGACTGTCGTTAAGCACCACACATCGGGCCGTCTGAAGGTTGCTCCAGAGCATACCGAGGACCACGTCCTGAACCTTATGCGTAAGCCGTCGTTCTCGCTCTTCGAGAGGATGAACTCACGCTTCAAGCAGGTGTGCCGTCGTGAGGGGTTGAACTACCAGCTTATCCCATACTTCATATCGTCTCACCCTGGATGCCAGGAGTGCGATATGGCGTCGTTGGCCGAGAAGGTACTTGGCAATCTGCACTTTAGCCTCGAGCAGGTGCAGGACCTCACACCAACGCCTATGACCCTGTCGTCGACAATGTTCTATATGGGCGAGAACCCATATACGGGCGAGAAGATATATGTCGCACGCTCGCAGGACGATAAGCGTAGGCAGAAGAGCTACTTCTTTGGCGGTCAGCTCCCCGAGGCTAAGCCTAGGGGTGAGGGTCGCACTGAGGGTCGTGGTAAGGGACGTCCTGTAGGTCGCACGGAGGGACGTTCTATGAGCCACTCGGTGGGTAGTAAGGGAGGTCGACCTCAGCACACTACGTCGTCACGCCCAGCACCAAAACGTAGACGATAGCTGTGGGTAACAGCTAAGCTTCGAGATGCAATTATTCGCAATGACGCGTATAATATTTCGCACGCATTAAGTTAAGGGAGGTTCTGACTACTCGCTGATGGTAAGTTGAATTTATAGCCCCTCTAAAGGATGTTGTAACATCAGATAGTTATGGTAGAACTTATAATTGGTATTTTAGCACTCCTTTATGGTTTATATACAATATATTTGAGAGTGTGCAAAGATTCTAAGGCTTGGGGCAAACTTGCGAAAATGAAAGAAGTATATGGTGAGAAAGCAGGCACTGTTATTCACACCATCTCTTACACCATCGTACCAATAGCAGTCGGAATTGTTGGAATCGTAGCGTATTGCCTTGGAATAAAGGTATTTTAATCCAACTTAGTACAAAATCATAGAGTGGTATATAGCTTAACTATGAAGTTATCCCAAAAGTTTAGACAAAAAACTTTTGGGGTA
>JAFYSI010000016.1 GCA_017559425.1 Alistipes sp. | reverse complement strand
GCTAACGGTGGTGTATTCGAGCCATTGTTCACAGCTGAGGATGCTATCATCTCTGACGCTTTGAACCACGCATCAATCATCGATGGTGTTCGTCTTTGCAAGGCTCAGCGTTATCGTTATGCTAATGCCGATATGGCAGAGCTCGAGGAGTGCTTGAAGCAGGCTCAGGCACAGCGTTTCCGCATCATCGTTACTGATGGTGTATTCTCAATGGATGGTAATGCTGCTCCACTCGACAAGATTTGCGAGCTCGCAGAGAAGTACGACGCTCTCGTAATGGTTGACGAGTGCCACTCTGCAGGTGTTCTCGGTAAGACAGGTCGTGGTATCACTGAGCTCTACAACCTCCGTGGTCAGGTAGACATCCTCACTGGTACTCTCGGTAAGGCATTTGGTGGTGCTGTAGGTGGTTTCACAACAGGTCGCAAGGAGATCATTGATATGCTCCGTCAGCGTTCACGTCCTTACCTCTTCTCTAACTCATTGCCACCAGCAGTAGTTGGTGCATCTATCGAGATGTTCAAGATGTTGGAGGAGAGCGATCAGCTCCACGATCAGCTCGTTGCTAACGTTGAGCACTTCCGCACTAAGATGATCGCTGCAGGCTTCGATATCAAGCCTACAGAGTCAGCTATCTGTGCAGTTATGCTCTACGATGCTAAGCTCTCTCAGGACTTCGCAGCAGAATTGCAGCAGGAGGGTGTATTCGTAACGGGTTTCTACTACCCAGTTGTTCCAAAGGGTCAGGCACGTATCCGTGTTCAGGTATCTGCAGGCCACACAACTGAGCAGCTCGACCGTTGCGTTGAGGCCTTTATCAAGGTGGGCAAGAAGCTCGGCGTCTTGAAGTAATTTCTTGTGATAAGGCTGCATCTGCGGCCTCTCAATCAAAAGAGCGAATGGGAAATACGCTTAGTATATCCCATTCGCTCTTTCTCTTTACCGAGACCACATCTACAACCTTCTAACAAGAAATTTGGTGCAAGCAGACAATGATTGCTAATTACTCATTAGTTATTTTACCTCTTTATCTTCGCTATCTCAGCAAGACGGTTTGTGGGGATCTCGCCCGACATTGCTACAACGGCAACACCTCCCTTGTGGCTCTTAACCAAGATGATAAGTTCGGTGATTATATCGCCACGCTTCACACCATAGAGTTCGTTGAGGGCTTTGCCATCATCCTGACTCGCGATAAACGTAGCCCCCACATTGCGAACAATTGCCATAACCCTCGATGTAAGTATTGGGGCATAATCGATGTTTTTGCACTCTATCATCTCAATGTTCGAGAGCATCTTAAATGTTTCTCGCTGCTCCTTATTTGAGAATGTCTGTGCCATACCGAGCATAACACTTCCAACACTATCGTACTCCACACCTTTCTGCTTTGAGGCCTCCTTGCCAAGCGACACAATGGCCGGAATCTGAGCACTCACAACAAATGGAAGAAGAGCGATAAGTAGTAAAATATATCGACGCATACTATCTGGTTTTAAGTTTGTAGTGACAAATATACGATAAATCGCTATAACCTACAACGAGTTATGACTCCATATATTACTATTTTTCAAATAAATTGAGTATCTTTGTAGAGTTATAGTGTCAACAATTAATACATATAGATATATGTCTGTAATAAGACTTACCAAGGAGTTTACATTCGAGGCTGCACATATGCTCGAGGGCTACGACGGCCTCTGTCGCGAGATTCACGGCCACTCATACCGTCTCTTTGTCACCATCAAGGGCGAGCCACAAAGCAACTGCGAGTCGCCTAAGCTCGGTATGGTGATGGACTTTGGCCTGCTGAAACGTATCGTCAACGAGCAGATTGTCGACCGCCTCGACCACGCATTTATGATGCGTAACACGCTCACCGCCGAGAAGGTGGCAACAGAGCTCGGCTACAACTTCTCGAAGATTGTGCTCACCGACTACCAGCCAACCTGCGAGAATATGCTTGCCGACTTTGCAGAGCGTCTTTTGGGTGCTCTACCCGAGGATGTGGAGCTTCACTCATTGCGTCTTCACGAGACCGCAACGTCGTATGCCGAGTGGTTCGCTTCGGATAACTTCTAAGGCTTAAAACACCTGGACTTATATGAGCAAACGACTATTTCTGATCGATGCTTACGCACTGATCTTCAAATACTACTACGCCTTTATGGGGCGTCCTATGCGCAATCGTGATGGTCTGAACACATCGGTTGTCTTTGGCTTCACGAAGTTTCTGCGTGACATCCTAAAGCGTGAGAAGCCCGACCTTATTGGCGTGGCATTCGACCCCCCAGGAGGCAGCTTCCGTGGCGACATCTTCCCTGAGTATAAGGCCAACCGCCCACCAACACCAGAAGATATCAAGATCTCTGTGCCATACGTCAAGCGACTCCTTGAGGCTATGTGCATACCCGTACTCGAGGTCAAGGGTTTCGAGGCAGATGATGTCATCGGCACACTCGCCAAGCGAGGCTCAAAGGCTGGTTATGAAGTATTTATGGTGACTCCCGACAAGGACTATGGTCAGCTTGTCGACGAGCATTGTAAGATATACACACAGAAAGGCGACGACATCATCATCGTCGACAAGGCCGCTATCGAGGCTAAGTATGGCTTTAGCAACCCTCAGCTTGTGCGTGATATGTTGGCACTCTGGGGCGATGCGTCAGACAACATCCCTGGTGTTCCAGGCATTGGCGAGAAGGGTGCGTGCAAGCTCGTAAACGCCTATGGTACAGTAGAGAATATCCTCGAAAATATAGATAAAATCGGAGGCAAGACAGGCAAGAATATCGCCGAGTGGGGCGACAAGCTACGCCTTGCTAAGGAGCTTACGACGATTCGTCTCGACGTACCAATTGCCTTCGACGAGTCGGCACTTACTATGTGCTGTCCTAACTTCACAAAGCTCAAGGCTCTATACTCTGAACTCAACTTCACATCGTTCCTTCGCGACATAGAGAATGTAGCACCCGAGGAGCCAGCAACAGATGGTCCACGCCAGGAGCCACAGATTCAGCTTCAGGAGGTGGCTCGTGCAAAGTCCGAGGCACGCCGCCGTGCAAAGCTTGATGGTCAGGGTGACCTATTTGCAATGTTTTCTGCACCTACAGAGGAACCACAGCAACAAATAGAGGAGACTATTAATCAAGATATTACAGAGAGGATAGATGGTCCTCGAAACGCCTCGAACACCCCACACAACTACACAATTATCCACACCGCCGAGGAGCTTCAGAGTCTTGTTGACACCATTGCTAAGTACTCAGAGTTCTGCTTCGACACCGAGACAACAGGACTTAGCCCCGTCTCGAGCCACATTGTCGGAATGTCGTTTGCCGTGGAGCCACACACAGCGTGGTATGTACCGTTCAACACAAGCAACAGAGAGGCATATTGCAACATTCTCCGACCGTTGATGGAGAACAAGTTTATAGCCAAGATTGGCCAAAACATCAAGTTCGACATTATGGTGCTCCGCCGCCTGGGTATCGAGGTGCGAGGTCGCAAGATCGACACAATGCTCCTACACTACCTCATCGACGCGAAGTCACGCCACAATATGAACTTCCTCGCAGAGCGATACCTCAACTACACCCCTATCGCCATCGAGACGCTCATTGGCAAGGGTACAAAGCAACTCACGATGGACCTCGTTGGCATCGAGCGTATTGCCGAATATGCTGCCGAGGATGCCGACATCACTCTTCAGCTCAAGCATAAGCTCTACCCTGAGGTTGAGAAGCTCGGTATGCTGGAGCTCTACGAGAAGATTGAGGCACCGATGATCGAAGTGTTGGCCGACATAGAGTTCACGGGCGTAACTATCGATTGCCAGGCCCTTAGCCGCTATGCCGAGGAGCTTCACACACTTCTTGCACGCCTCGAAAGCGAGGTGCGTGAGATGGCTGGCGAGAGTGAGCTCAATATCAACTCATCGCGTCAGCTTGGCGAGGTGCTCTTCGCAAAACTCCGCATTAGCGATAAGCCTAAGATGACTAAGACCAAGCAGTTCTCGACCGAGGAGGAGTACCTGCAAGGCTTCGCTCACGACTTCCCTATCGTAGGCAAGATTTTGGAGTATCGCGGTGTGAAGAAGTTACTATCAACCTACGTCGAGGCACTCCCAGAGCTGGTAAATAGCGAGACCGGAAGAATACACACCTCTTATAATCAGGCTGTTACTGCAACAGGACGTCTTTCGTCGACAAATCCTAACTTGCAAAACATACCTATTCGCGACAATCTCGGCAAGCCTATTCGTGCAGCCTTTGTTGCCTCCGACTCGGAGCATATGCTCGTGGCTGCCGACTACTCGCAGATTGAGTTGCGACTGATGGCTCACCTTAGTGGCGACACCTCGCTTATCGAGGCCTTCCGCTCAAACGAGGATATCCACACCTCGACAGCTGCACGCCTCTACCATAAGAGTACAGAGGAGGTAACATCAGCTGAGCGTCGCAGTGCTAAGACTGCTAACTTTGGCATCATCTATGGCATATCGGCCTTTGGTCTTGCCCAGCGTCTCGACATCCCCAACCGAGAGGCAAAGGAGCTCATCGAAAACTACTTCGCGAGCTACCCTGGCATCAAGACCTATATGGACACAGCCATCGCAAAGGCCGCAACAGAGGGATATGTCGAGACAATGTTTGGCCGAAGACGCATACTCCACGACATTACATCGTCTAACCGCACAGTGCGTGGTCTTGCTGAGCGAAATGCTATAAACGCTCCAATCCAGGGTTCTGCAGCCGACATTATGAAGCTCGCGATGATTGAGATTCACCGTCGCTTCAAGGCAGAAGGTATCTGCTCGAAGATGATTATGCAGGTACACGATGAGGTTGTGATCGACACCCTACGCTCTGAGCTCGACACCGTAAAACGCATTGTCAAGGAGGCTATGGAGAGTGTAGTATCGCTCTCGATACCACTCACTGCCGAGGTCAACAGCGGCGAAACGTGGTTAGCAGCTCACTAAATGTGACATATATAAAGTATTAGGGAGGCCCATTGGACCTCCCTAATACTTTTTCTCTATAATCTACTTTCTAAGCACTATCGCTGTGTTGTTGTTCACAACGCTGTCGTAGAGCTCTTTAAGGCTGTCGAAGCGAGCCTCATAGACCTCACCGCCCTTGATATATGAGAGCAGGAGAGCATCATCGCCCCACGAGAAGTCGTACTCAGCACGAAGGTTGAGCTGGAAGCGACCATCTGCAGTGATATTCATCGAGCCGATACGTACACCTGTACGCTCAACAGCAAAGCTCACAAACTCGCCACGAGGGACATTATGCTGCGTTGCACCCACCTCATACTTAATGCCACCCTCAACAAGTCTATTAGTCACCCTAAAACGCTTCTCGAAGAACTCGCAAACCTCAGTCTGAGAACTGATGACAATCTCACCTGCAGAGGTAATCGAATTGGTAACAAACGGAAGACTCTTACGCTCGCCCGACTGCGACAGAGTAGCACCATCGACAACTTTCACAGACTCACCACTACCCGTTTTACGCTCCTCATCGCGTGAGGCATCAACGGTGTAGACAAAGCGACCAGGAATTGAGGCGTGAGGCTTAAGCTTCGCTCTCAACTCGGGTGTTAGACGGCTCTCGTCAATCTTTAGCATTGGAGCGTCGATATATACCTCAAACGATGTTCCAAATGGGTCTGCCGAGCGACCGTCGCTACCAATGAAGCTGGTAATTTCAAAGTTGATATCTACCTTCTGGTTAGGCTGATAGCTCCACTCAAGAACATCTACGGCATCGGGCTCTGTGAGCATATTAGCCGAGGTGTTCCACGTACCAACGGGAGCTCCGCCAGCAATAGCCACCTGAGCAGCAAAGCGGAATGGACGATAGGTAGCAAGCTCGAAGATAAACGAGCGGTAGGTGTTACCAACATAATCCTGACCCACCTTATCGGGGTGTGCCGAATGGCTATCAAGGTTGTTCGATGCGATACGAATCATATCGTCCGAACGCGAAGTGTTGGTCTTGAGATGAAGCGTATAGCGACCCTTGTCGTCACCCGTCTTATTTGGATTTCGAGGCATAAACATCACCATACGACCATTGGTACTCTGCTGCCAATAGTCATCATCGATGGCATAGAACTGGCAATCACCACTCTCTGCTGCAGCATCGATAGCACGGCTATAGAGGAAGAACTCATCGTTCTGACCAGCATTCATAGGACCCACTGTGCTCTTGCCCTCCTCAATACCGCTGAGCAACATATCGAACTCGACAGGAGCATTGATCTTACGAGGCACAAGACGGTAGTAAATAGGCTCATCTGTAACGTCCGACATACTATAGGTGTTGAGGTCATCTACAGCAATCGAGTTCCGGTGCGAGGCATAGTGGAACTGCTTGGTCACAGTACGGAAGTGCTCTGCCTCGAGCATAATCTCGTCGATACCTCCCTCCTCGTGCGTGATGATGCTGTGCAGATAGAGACGCTGCACACCTGGCTCAGTAACGGTGTAGACATACTTGTATCCGAAATCGTTATCAACACCATACCAACCCTCTTCGCCCCTACTCACAACGGGCAACACACGACCTGTAGTAGCGGTACGCACGTCGAGGCTATTTACCGACACATAGACATTGAATGGGAAAAATGGGAAGTTGTCAGGGACAGTGAACTTGAGCGTTGCGAGCTCACCAAGCTCACCACCATAGATCTGCGTTGCAGCCCACACTGGCGTAAACGACTGGGTCTTGATGAGTACCACGTCGATAGTGCGGTGCAGACGACCTTTCTTCACAATAAGCTTACCCTCAAGCATAGCGTTGTCACCCATCTCGAGAAGCTGGATAGTCACCTTACCGCGGCCTGTGTTGCCACTTACTGTAAAGCTATGGTTGAAGTTGTGTGCAGCCACGGTATTACCCTCCATCCAAGAGACCTCAGCCTTATCTGCCTCTGAAAGAGATGATTCTCCAGTGATTGTATAGCCAAGCTCAAGGCTATGTCCCGCCTCCGACTCGCCAAGCACAACGCTTGTCTGGTCGACCGACAAAATCACGCCATCGTACTCAACCTCGTTGACCCAATCCTCGACAGCCACCCAGATGTTGTTGGTTGCAGGTGAAATTAGAGCCTCATCGAAGCTCTTTGAACCGTAGGTCAAAGCACCTGAGATGTGGAGTTTGTAGTGGTGGTTGCGGCGAATCATAAGTTGCTCACCGTCCTCGTCGATGATTGCCACGCGATAGTAGAGCTCCTCGCTCGAGCCATTTGGACGACCCTTGAGGATTACGCTCACAGGATCGGTCAAGCTATTCTCGTGCTCGAAGATATACTCCTCCATACGCGAGTAGACATCGGTGATGTCCGAGAGCTTTGTGCGGTTATTTGGAAGAGTCACAAAGTCATCACCAGGCCATACGAAGTCTGTGCCATCTGTAGGAAAACGCCTCTCTGGGTGATAGGGAGCTGTCGTTCCGTAGGCGTGAATGTTTGCCACCACAAATCCCGAGATGTCGATATAGCCATTGGTCGTTGGATTATCTATCGACACCTTTGCCTGGTTGCGGATAAGCTTGATGCCCTCGCCATTATTAGCATCGGCGAGCTGACGCTGGAAGCTATCGTTTGAGTTGAAGATGAAACGACTCCAGTAGATAATCATTCCCGAAGCACCCACCATACCATCCTGAATCTCATCCTCGGTGCGGTTTGTGAACATCGACGCATCGTAGAGGTTAGGGTTCTGGTTGGCAACAAAGTGCACAATGCGGGTATCCTCAGGGATGATAGCCTTGTATGTTCCCGACAATGATGGCACCTCGATCGCTGGATTAAGCTCCGCCTCGACGTGGGTGATATAGAGACCATAGTCGTTGAAGCAGAATAGCGTAAGATTCTGCACATCAATACCATCAGGGTCGACACCACGCACCACAACCTCAGTCATTAGAGGTGTGTTGGCCGTAAACTCAATCTCTGTCCAGCCCTCTGGAATCTGAGACTGAGGGGTCTCGGTAGACTCGATATCGTGATGGCACGCCACCGAGAGCATTGCAATAAGAGCTGCTATTGTGTATGAAATTCTGCGTATCATAGGTTTATTTATATCTATTTTGGTTAGTATGCATCGCGAATGCAGCGGATAGCCCACACGCTCTCGCTGGCAGCTGTGGTGTTGCTACGACCCTTGTTGTATACAAGGCCTGAGGCTGACATATAGTAGTCTGCATCGAGCAGGTAGTCGATAGCGTCGGCACTTTGCGACTTTGTACCCTGGAGCTCGATGATGATATTAAGCTCACTCGCAGTCGGCAGACGCCAGTTGTCATAGACATTACCATCACGGTCTACCTCAACATAGTTTGCACAGTGGTCACGTGCCATAGCGTAGCGACGCTCATTGTTCGTAAGGTTGTTACCGTAATTCTGGATGTCGACCTTACCAAGGCGTGATGCGGTCATAAACGATGGCGACACGAGCTTTTCATTGTCCTCACCCACATCGGTATATTGCTGATTACCATCGCTCACCATACGAGGAAGACCGAGACGATAGTCACCCGAGGTGGCAGTTATGCGGATGTGGTACATACGAGCATTACCAGGGTTATCTGTATCGTTTCCAAGCGACGGAGTGGTGTTGCTGTTACCCCACGAGTAGTATCGAATTCTCGAACGGCCCTTTTTGCTATCGCTGGCATCCTCGCCATAGTCCTCAGTGGCAACCTTCGATGACCAGAATCCGCGACCTACATTGTTCGAGTAGCTGTAGCTCCACTTGCCATTGCTATAGCTGCTGAGCGAGAGGGTGCTGATGCTTGAACCCTTGTTGTAATAGGTAGTAGGTGCATTATTTCCCGTCTTAAAATCCTCACGGTAAGAGTAGTGACCAAGGATATTGACAATATATACGAGCGGATACTGCTCCACTTTAACACTCTCGCTCTGGCCAGTCTCGTTGGTGATAACGAGCGTGAAGTAGCGAATAGTGTTGTTTGTTGGCGAGTCGCTCTTTACGGTGATATTACCCGAAATTGAGCCGCTCACAGTTGTAGCTGAGATGTGGTAGGTCGAAGGCGAAATGGTCTTCTTAATACCAAACTTATCGACATAGTAGCTATCTGTTACCGAAATAGTTACAGGCGACGACGATGAGAAGAGTAACGACTCAGAGTCGATATTGGTATTAAACATCTTCAGCTCATCAAGATTCACCTTGAGATACTCAGGACCCACCTGACCACCCACGTTGATAATCTGCTCGGTCCAGGGGTATGCCGAGTACTTGAGGTCTGTAACCTCGACAGGCTCCGAGAAGTCCTCAGCACCAGGAGCATTGACGTGGGCAGTAACCTCATAGTAATGGTTACGCTCAAACAAGAACTCCTTGCTCAGTGGCACCTGATAGTAGTTGTTCGGGTGGGCACGAAGCGTACGAGAGCCATTTACCTCTGCGTTGTAGTAAGCTGGGATGTCGATAAGGAGGTTTGTAGCGTTGTTGAAGCTATCGTTAGTCTCCCATATATGGCTATAGACGTAGAGCGTAACCTCAACAGAGGTGATGTTATTCTCGGAATCTGTAACCCACTTAAAGTATGGCGACATCGACTCATTTGTTGTCTCAAGATAGTTGCTCGTACGCACCTCACCATCGTTGATGATACGGGTCTTGTATGGGGTGTTACGCACATAGTAGCCAGGAGTAGCACCCTCGATGTCGTTTGCAAACTGGATATTCTCGCTTGCCACCATCTTAACAACAACCTTAGCTGCTGCACGACGAAGCTTCACGCTAAGCTCCACAACATCAGTAATAGGAGCATCGGCAATGGTGATTGCCTGGGCACGCACAGGCTCCGATGTACCCATATATGCCACACCATCCATCAAGAAGTGGGTAGGTGTCGACTGCAAGCCCGACGCTGTGAGGTGTAGGTTATAGTCCTGCTGCGTAAGTCTTACAAGGGCATCTACGTTTGAGATGTTGGCAAATGTAGAGGCCGGCAAGGTGCTGTTAGCCACCACATATACCCAATATTTTGCTCCCACCTCGATGGTATTGATGTCGACACCGAGTGATACCTGACCCTCAGCATTAGCCACCGTCGCACGCTCAGCGTAGAAGAGACTCTTGTCGTCGTCAGACTCAGCATCGTGGAAGATCATAATGTCGAGGTGCTTGACTGCCGACTCATTATCGCTATCTGCCATAGCATCAGCACGCGTCTCAAGGCCAAGATTGCCACCAGTCACGTTGAGCACAATACCCCTCTCTAAGAGCATCTCACGAGGCACATCCTCCTCGAAGCCGCCGTGACAAGCAAGCGAAATAGAGGTCAGCACCAGAGCGAATATATAGTTAAAATATCGTTTCATAATACTCTACTTAAATTAGTTAGCCACCTGAACAATGTCGATGATGCGTGGCTCATTACCGCTATTTGGCCAGATGATGTGACCCTCCTCGCCGTTGATAAGCAGATAGCGAGAGCCTGAACCCATCCAGTCTTGTGTATAGGTGATACCAAATCGTGCAACACCCTCAAATGAGGCACTCGTTGGGATTACCTTGATGTTGTACCAGCCGTTGTAAGCCACCAGCTGCGAACCATCCTTGAGCGAAGGGTCGCTGACACTAGTCTCGGTGGTGTAGACAAGGTGACGAGTCATCGGATCAATCTCCTTATAGACACGAATCTCACATCTATCCGACGCACTACGCAACGTAGGTAACCAGGTCTGGCCCATAGGGCTCAACATCTGGAACCAGCAGGAGAATGCACCCTGCTCGGTGGTGATAGTACCTGGCTCATTAGGTGCTATGTAGAACATCTCGGGCTGCGTTGGGTAGATATCGTTCGAGGCATCACCATCGCGTGTAGCCGTATCAGGAAGCACAGGGTTGTGGTAGTTAGGATAGTCGAAATATTGCTGCCACTCCCAGTTGTCGCTACGCTCCCAGTCGGCAACCTCGTAGCTGAGCTGCAAGTCGCCACTCTTCACCTCTGTGATGCGGAAGCGGTAGATGGTGTTGCGAACGATGTTCGACACCTCACCCGTAGGACGTCCCGAGGTGTAGGCTCTAAACTGCAGAGCATCGGGAAAGCTAAGGGTCTGGGAGTTGTAGTTTACCGACACCGAGATTTTAGCCTCGTAGTCGGCAAAGAGCGTATTATCGTACTCAGGGAGGTAGAGGATGAACTTACGACCCTGGTCAACCTCCTGAAGCTGGTGAGGCGTGGTATGCAGAGAGCGAAGGCCACGGAACAGAGCCGTACGATCAAGACTCAATGTCGACGTTGCACTATCCCAGCCTGCAGGAAGGGCATAACCCTCACGGTTGTGGTAGTTGATAGCTGCCGACTCGATTGTGCAGGCCAACAACGCCTCATCGACAATAACCTCGACCTTGGCAACAGAGCGGATGAGGGAGATGACACCGAGCTCCTGAACGCTATCATTCAACAAATCACTGATATCCACCTGCTTAACGCCCCACATTGGAATAGCACCTGTAGTCATATCGATATCGTCCCAAACATACTTCAAAGAGGCATTATCGCCCTTCGAGCAGTTAGCAAAAACCATAAACTTGTACTCAGGCTTTGTTCCCACAGCAAGCGACGACGCGTGGTTGAGTAGAGCTGCTGGCACCTTGCCATTGAACTGATATCGGCTACCATCCTCGCTAATAGGCCAGTATAGGAGCTGCTCTACCTCGCCGACATACTCATTATTTGTTGTATATATCTCAACACGAAGACTCTCGGGACGTATTCTATTCTCGAAGCTCGTGCCAAGCTCATCCGACGCATCGCCATCACCCCACGTCGCTCGTGTTGCCGATGGTGAGTCAATTGCAAGGACAAAGTTCACGTTGTGTGGCTCATCCAACGAGGGGCAATCGCCATACTCGTAGATAGAGTTACACGACACGAGCATAAGCCCTGCTATCGCTAACACTATATATTTTAACTTATCTCTCATAGCTCTAAATATTGGAGTTTGTTAGAGAATATCGTTGCTCAAAACCACTCTCCACGAGTTTACGATGATCGAGGCAGAGAGCCAGTCACCATCCTCGTCGAGGAAGAATGTCATAGAGTACTCATCCTGACGGTCGAGATACTCCTGATTGCTCATCTCAGCGTTATAGTTACCCTTGACAAGCAGAGCATAGTCGGCAACAGGTATCGAGAGCACCACCTCATCCTCCTCGATGTTATAGATGGTGAGCACAGGGCTCTTGCCATCAATAAGGCGGCTTGTAGTGAACTCAGCAACAACAACCGACACCTGGTCAGCACGCGTTGCATTAGTACCGTAGTCTGGTGCCACGTCGGCCACACCCTGCGTAACGCTCCAAGGCTTGTAAGTAAGCATCTTGTTCTCAACCACGCTGTTGTCCCAATCAAGGAGGCCATTGTCGGCAGTAATCTCGTAGCGTAACTTCTCGGCGATAAGACCATCGCTCATCTGCTGCAACATTACACGCACCACATTGGTATCCTTGACAAGCGACATAGTCTCGGTATAAGTACCTGGCTCAGCGGTATAGTCGAGGGTCATAGCACCGTGGTAGAGAGGCTTGAGATCGTTCTCAACAACCGCCTCAGCAGTAGCCTTGAGTGCCACCTGAAGATCCTGCTTGCGGGTCTTGCCAGGCTCGACATTGGTCAAAAGCTCGAACGACTCGCCATTCAAGAGACCAGCCCAGGCAACAAGCTCATACTTACCACTCTCAAGCTCGAGAGGGATAGCAAAGCCATCAGCAGCGAGCTTCTCGGCATCAGTCTCGACGTGGGTCTCTACGAGGATATCCTCCTGGTTGAAGATGTAGAGAGCCACCGACTTGATCTCCTGGGCAAAGGCATCGGCACGCTTCATATTGTAGTCGTACTTGAATTCGATGTTGTAGTAGGTGCCACAATCACCTTCACTCTCATAGATGAAACCTTCCTTACAAGAGCTACTTGAGAGTGCTACGACAAGAGCGAAGAGCAGCGTTGCACACTTAAAAACATTAGCTTGGGACTTCATTGTTCTATACTTTTTACGTTTTACTTATTTTCTTTGTTCACTGAGCCTGGGGCCCTATATATTGTCTCCCTCAAGGAGTTATAACTATCGCTTTTGGTGGAAGAGCAGCTATGTGATAGCTCTTCATCTCGACATCACTCTCCGCACCGATGCCGTTGGTGCACTTCACAGAAGCCTCTAAAGGGTTAAACTGATAGTAAAAAAGATGGAGTCCGCCCGACATCCGCCTTGGCGGACTCCGAAGTTAAAGTGTTACTCGAGTGTTACGTTGTAAGATACTACTCTCCAAGAGAGAACGTTGATCTCAGCCGAGATGTAGGTCTCCTTGTCAGTAGGCTTCACTGGCACTACGCTAAACGCTGGATCGTAGACTGGAGTACCCCAACCCTTGACGCCGTCGATAGCGATCTTATAGCTGTGGTTACGCACGATACCATACTCACCTACAGAGCCTGCAGAGCCAAGGTGCTTAACATCTGCATAGTAGTAAGTCATACCGCTCTTCCAAACCTTAGCAGGCTCAACCTTTGCGAGCTCAGCGTTAGGATCAGCAACAGCTGTGTAGTTTGCACCGTCGAACGAGTACCAGTTTGTTGTCTCCACGCCCTCAGCGAGCTGGAACAAGATCTCGTAGCTCTCGGTCTCTGTGCGACGTGCTACGCACTGGAGCTGTGAGTCGTCGATAGCTGTGTAGGTGTCAACACCGTTGAACTGCACGAGCTTGTTTTTAAGAGTAGGTGCTACAGCAGCCAAGAGAGCCTGCTCGCCAACGTAGTTTGTACCATACCACTGAGCAATCTCCAAGGCGTTGCCTGAAGCATCCTGCAACTGAGCCGCTACAACATATGTTGCACGAGCACCCACCTGCTCACCGAGATACTTAACTGAGGCATCAGTGTTAGTGAGCTCGTTGTAAGCAAAGTCCTTATCAACTGCCGCAGTCACGCTCTTTGCTGACCAGTATGAGCGGAAGTAAGGAGCATCGTTCCACACGAAGCCGAGTGATGTATCGCTCCACGCAGGGTCGATGGTCTTAACATAGAATGACTCTGTCTGGTTGCCGATGATGTTCCAACCAAGAACCTTAGCATATACCTCAGTGTCGCCCAACTTAACGCCAGTGTTGAAGGCTGTGCTGCCAGCCACAACGCTAAGCTTTGCATTGACACGCTCAACATATACTGTCACAGGGTTGTCCAAAGCCTTGTCAGCAGTAGTCTGGAAGTTGTCAATAGTGAGCTCAGTAGCATCAACCTGCTGACCTGCAGCGTTGGCATATACAGAGTTCGACATAACGAAGTTCTTGCCAGAGGTGTGACCCACGGTCTGAAGGTTATTCTTGAGGTCGTTAAGCGAAAGGGTTGATGTACCCTGGTAGTTAACCACTGCAACAACCTTTGCTGGGAACTGACCCTTATACTTCTCAACAACCAACACTGGATCTGTCATAGACTCGATGTTAGGAGCTGAGGTTGAGCCATTGTCAGCAACTGCAACATAGTAGTAGTTGCCTGATGCGTTGATATTGAATGCATTACCCGCAGCATCAAAGAAGTAGAATGTTGCACCAGTGATAGCCTGCTCGTCGGCAGTACCATCCTCGTAGAGACCACTCTCTGCACGTGTTACGTCGTCGGCAGACTTGAGGTCGAGAGCAATATAGCCCTTATCGGCTGAGATACCTGCCTGAGGGTTGTTCGCTGCATCCTCGCTCTTCTCTGAGCAAGCCACTGCGGCCATTGCAGCCATCGCCATAAATAGATACTTAATCTTCATAATTTCAAAAAGTTGTTAGTTTAGTTTTAGTCTTTGTTTATAGTTGTTAGTATTGTTACTTTTTCTTTGCCTGCGTTACCTTCCAGTGGTTGTTAAGTGCCTCAAGGATAGGCTCTGCCTCCTTAACACCAGCCTTGAGTGCCTCCTCGAGGTATGGTATTGCTGCCACATAGTTCTCACGAAGGGTCTCGATGCAGCCGCGTGAGTATATTACCTCAGGACGGTTACCCGCCTTCGAGAGGTAACGCTCAGCTCGCTCAAAGTCACCCTTGTTCATAGCCGAATTAGCAGCGTTGAAGTTTGCAATCTCGTCGTGAGGGTACATTCTTACGGCAATCTCCCACAACTCGTCGAGCTCGTCACTACCCTCCTCATAGCTCTTTGCCAAGGCGTAGAACTCCTCGAGCGAGAGCTTCTGTGGTGCGGTGTTCATAATCTGCTCAATCTCCTCGAGCGAGCTATACTGTCGCACCTCGTACTCGATGACATAGTCAGAGTGGCGAAGCGATGGATAGCAGTTCTCCAAGAGGTAGAAGTAGTCGGCAGTGTAGTACTTTCTCAGCGTATACTCCTTAACATCGGGAGCACTGTCACTGCGAATGACACCAAGGATAGCCTCCTTGTTTGCAAGTGTTGAGGCCTCGACATAGAGCTCAACGCCTGCCCAATCCTCAACTTCGTATGATGTTGTAATGAGGTTCGATGGGAAGTTATAGAGCGTCTCAACATAGAGCTTCAAGGCCTCGGTACGACCCTTTGCCAAGCGGGTATTGTTTGCGTATGTACCCTCAGGCGACGCGTAACCCTTGATTGAGATAGCAGTGATGGTTACATCCTTATCGGCCTTAACCGAGTCGATGGTACCAGTAATCTTTGCAAGCTCAGTCTCGTTGTTGCGGAAGTCAGTGCGAATGTCAACCTTATTCACTGGGAAGTCGATAAAGGCACTACCACTCACCGAACGGCTCTTTGTACCCACAGTCTCAGGACGAATGTAGATCAACATTGGGGCGTATGGCTCCAACGGGAAGCGATCGACAAGCACACTACCCTCGCGAGCAAGCTCTGCGTTAGCACAACCACAATCGGCACGCTCAAGGATTAGTTTGCAACCATCCATCCACTCCTCGTAGGGGACTACAGCGTGGTAGTGAATAGTCTCAGGGAGCTCATTGCTGCGATACTCGATATCCTCCGATGAGGTTGGAGCCAAGGCCTTGTTACGCTCATAGAAGAAGTAGCGGTTGCGACCATAGACACCTACTGACTTGAGTGCTACAGATAGAGTGTCACGCACGATGTGTGGTGTGATGATAGCACTCTCATTGCCCTTAACCTCGAGTCCACGGAGGTCGAGCTCCATATCGACCACAACATAGCCGCCGTTACGCTCCATTGTGTAGCTCTCGACATTTACGCCAGTGATGCTCTGTGCGTTAGCTGCCGACACAGCTGTCAGCAGAAGAACTGTTAAGTATATAAATCGTTTCATCGTTTAAGCCATTGTTAGAAGAGATAGACCAAGTTGATAGCCGCTTTTGTAGGGCCGAAGTAGTGGTTCTGGTCGTGACCAACCTTACGTCCGCAACCCGAGCAGTTGAAGATGTCGAAGTTTTGGTAGATGTAGCCCACGCCGAGCTCGAGCTCAAGATTCCACCTCTTGCCGAGGATGAAGGCGTAGCCATAAGCAACACCAACACCTACGCCGTAGCCCTGATAACGCTTGTCGGTGAGCTGCTTGAAGTCGGTACCAAGAAACGATATGTTGTTTCGAATGCCGCCGATGTTGAACTGACCACCAATGGCGTGGAAGCCGAGGAAGTGGCGTGTAAAGCGATCGCAGAACCAGTAGCGAGCCTCAGGCTGCACGAGATAGTGACGCCACTTGGTATTTTCGTTGATGTTCCAAGCATTCAAGTTACCAGAGATGTCGAGCGTCCACTTTGGAGCAAGACCGAACTCCACGCCTACGTTTACTGTAGCTGTAGCGTCGTAGAGCAGGTTTGTCTTGATGGCAACATCCTGAGCCTTGACATTTGTGAAGCACATCAAGCCAAGTAGCAATGGGATGAAGAACTTTAGTTTCATAACCTTATTGTTTAAATTTATTTAAGTCTATATGTTTTACCCTCTCTGTTTGCTCTAAAGGGCGGTTTAGTTTAGTCGCTACAATTAATCGACTTGCCGATTTATGGTCGTGTCAAATTTTTTATCCCACGAAACCGATATATTTTCGGTCTAAAGTATGATTAATTTAGTCTTTCAGCGACGGCAAACATAAAGCAAAAAAATCATATCCGCAATAGGGTTATTTAAATTTGTGATAATTTATCTTTTTTTTAAATACATTACCTTTCTAACTATTTTATCCATTTGTCGCTTTTGCAACAGAATTTTAGACCAGCGGTTTGTTTTTGTTCTTTTATATGATTTTTATTGTCCTTTCCCTAAAATGGCACTACAGCTATGCGTAGCATATTATCGCACTCTCACACCCTTCTCAAGGCGATATGTGGGAAGAACAGATAAAAACAAAATAGATTTACTACCATTTGGCCTATTTTACCTATTTTCCCACCTAAAGATCAATACGAAACTTTTTATTGCCTATAGTATGATTTTTATTGCCATCGACACACTTTCACATAAATTAGCATCAAATCAAAACTCGATAAATGCCGATGAAAATGCAAAATCGGGGAATAAGACTAAAAAATCAATATTTCGTTTTGTTTATAGATTTTTCGGTTTTGTTTAATATGTTGAACTTACAAAATCAAATTTAACTAAATTGTACTTTAATAGTTTATTCATACCTGCACGACAACTCATCCTCGCTCAATTTATCAACAGAAGCGAGGCTACAAACATTGTAGAAAACCCAGAAAGGGCCTGGGCAGGGAAGAAAACCTAAATTTTTCGATATAATATTCCAAATTACAAAATTTTTGCTATCTTTGCATCCACAAATCGTTGGACCCATAGCTCAGTTGGTTAGAGCAGCGGACTCATAATCCGAAGGTCGTGGGATCATGCCCCTCTGGGTCCACAACAGAAAAGCCTCTCGAACACGAGAGGCTTTTTCCATTTTACGAGGCTCTTTAAGGCCTATACAATCACACAAAACAAGGGGGATGTCCAACGAACGTTAGACATCCCCCTTACATTTAGAGGCAGTTGTAAGCCTCCTTACTGAGCATACCAATGGTATTACATCATAGCTGTAATATCCCAAACAAAGGCACGAGAGCCCTGCTGCTCGGTCAGAAGATCGATCTCCTTCAAAGCCTCGAGGAGCACAGGAATCTTCTCATCCTCGACAATGGCAAGGATTGAGGAGTTCATTGATGGCCACGCGTGAGTACCATAGTGAGGCTCACCTGTGTTAGTGCCACGACCTTCGGTAAGAGCCCAGCGTGTGAAGCCTCGCACACCGTGATCGTCCAAAAGCTTGTTGATACGATCGGTAAGTGCCTGATTGTATGATATAAATAGTGCTTTCATTATCTTTTTATTTACAGTTAGTTATTCTCCTGGCTGAGCTTCTCGAGACGCTTGCGGCGTACAAACTCCTCAACCTCCTTCTGGCGTGCTGCCTTACGGACTGCATTACGCTCCTTGCGGCCCTCCAACATAGCGTAGAGTGCAGGGACGATAAAGAGGGTAAGGAAGGTTGAAACAACCAAACCACCTACTACAGCGATACCCATAGGCTGCCAAGTCTCAGAACCCTCACCGATACCCAATGACATAGGCACCATACCGAGGATTGTGGTGAGCGAGGTCATAAGCACAGGACGGAGACGGCTCTTACCACCAGCGATAACAGCATCAGCCACAGCCGAGCCACGCTCAACAAGCAAGTTCATATAGTCCACCATCACGATACCGTTCTTGGTAACGATACCCACAAGCATAATCGCACCGATGAGAGCGATAAGCGAGAGTGGTGTTGACGACATCCAGAGGGCAATAAACACACCAGACATCGCAAATGGGATGGTAAACATAATGATGAATGGGTAAGCCAACGACTCAAACTGAGTAGCCATCACAATGTATACGAGCACCACGATAAGGATAAGCAACATACCGATATCGCTAAATGCATCGCCCTGATCCTCGATAGAACCACCGAGCTCGATGTCGATACCGATAGGTTTATCGTAGTCCGCCAAGAGGCTGTTCACCTCGGTAACAGCATCACCAAGAGCTACACCTGCACCCAAAGAACACTTAACAGTCACAATACGCTGACGGTTCTCACGCTCGATAGTTGGAGACGAGAAGTCCTCGCGGATTGTTGCCACCTCCTTGAGCTTGATAGCACGTCCCATAGCGGTGTAGAGCGTGATATTCTCGACATCCTCGATGCTCTCTCGGTAAGGCTCAGCATAGCGAACAACGATGTTGTACTCGTCACCATCCTCGCGATACTTAGTACACTCGTAACCATAAATACGGTTGCGGATAAACTGAGCAATAGTCGATGCGTTAAGACCATAGTAAGCCAACTTATCGCGGTCGAACTGCACGTTGTACTCTGGCTGGAGGTCCTCACGCGAGAGCTGAGCATCACGCAGTGTGCTGAGCTGTGAAGCCTTAGCCTGGAGGTCCTTAGCTGTAGCCATCGCATCCTCCATATTGTGGCCAAAGATCTTGATGTCGACAGTACTTGCACCACCCATCATACCGTTGCTACCACCAGGCGTTACGCTAAACTCACGAATCTCAGGGATTGCTGCGAGCTCACGACGAAGCTCATCGGCAATCTGGAAGATTGTTGGACGATCCATATCCGAGAGTCGTGGCATACGGATGTTGTAGTTGATGATGTGCGAGCCTGTAGTCTGCATTGCAGCAAAAGCATTGCTCGATGAGTTCTCACCAGTAGAGGTTGATACCATATAGATATATGGGAACTTCTCTGCGATGATATTATCGACCCTACGAGCCACCTTCACAGTCTCATCGACGTGGGTGTTCTGCTCGAGCTTAATCATCATCGTTAGACGTGCGTTATCCGTAGGTGGGAAGAACTCGGTAGGCACCTGCTTGAGAAGCAACAACGAAGCACCGAAGAAGAGCATAAGGACGACAATGGTAGTCTTACGCCAACGCACCACAAAGCGAAGAGCACGCTCGTAGATATTGTCCAACCAGCGGAGGAACATATCGATAGGCTTGTAGATGACACCGATACCCTTATAGGTATGCTCACCACCCTCAATCTTGAGCATATATGCCGACATCATAGGGGTAAGCGTAATCGCCGCAGTTGTAGAGACGCAGACCACGATGGTAACAATCCAACCGAGCTCCTTGAACATAATACCCGCCATACCAGGGATCATTGTCAAAGGCATAAACACGGCAACGACAACCAAAGTAGTTGCGATAACTGAGAGCCACACCTCGTTAGTAGCGTAGATAGCCGCCTCCTTAGGGTTAGAGCCTCGCTCGATGTGTGTTGTAATATTCTCAAGGACTACGATAGCATCATCCACAACCATACCAATCGCAATGGAGAGTGCCGAGAGCGAGATGATGTTGAGTGTTGAGCCTGTAGCAAAGAGGTAGATAAAGGCACAGATGAGCGAGATAGGGATTGTCAAGCAGATGATGAATGTTGCTCGCCAACGACCCAAGAATACCATTACGACCAAGATCACGAAGATGAAGGCGTACATAATGGTCTCTGTCAACGAGTTAATAGCATCGTTGATCTCTCGCGATGACTCGAAGATGGTCTCCACCTTGCAGTCTGCAGGGAGCGTAGGGATGATATCCTCGAGACGCTCCTTCACCTGCTCGATAATCTTCACAGAGTTAGAGCCCGTCTGCTTCTGAATCATAATACGCACACCACGACGGCCGTTGATACGCTCATCCATTGTAGCCTCCTCCAACGTATCGACGATCTCAGCCACGTCGCGAAGCATAACTGTGCGACCACCAGCATTAGAGACTACGATATCCAAGAGCTCACGGCTATCGTCAAACTGCAAGTCGGTCTTGAGGTTGAAGGTCTGAGAGCCGAGGTCGAGGTTACCAGCTGGAATATTGATATTCTCCGATGCGATAATCTGGCCGAGAGACTCAATAGTAAGGCCGTATGCCTCCAACTTATTTGGGTCAACATTGACCTGTACCTCACGCTCACGAGCACCAATAACAGCCACTGAACCGATACCGTTCACACGGTTGAGCTCGTTGACCATCTTGTCGTCGAGAATCTTTGCAAGTGCGGCATAGCTCTGCTCAGCAGTCACCGAGAGCATCATAATAGGCATCATCGATGATGAGAACTTCATCACCGTAGGATACTCCACCTCGTCGGGGAGCAACGACTGTGTACGGCTCACAACGTCACGAACGTCGTTGGCCGCCTCCGTCAGGTCGATACCATATTCAAACTTGAGAGTAATCATCGAGACGTTGTCCGACGATTTAGAGGTAATCTTGTCGAGGTTATCCACCGAGTTGAGCTGGTCCTCGAGCACTCGGGTGATGTTGGTCTCGATATCTTCGGCATTACCACCCTGATACATCGTGATAACACTGATGTATGGCACCTCGATATCGGGATACTGGTCGACACCAAGGTTCTTCAGCGAATAGAGGCCAAAGACGATGACGCCTATGAAGATAAGTGCAACCGAAATCGGTTTTCGCACCGCGGTTTCGTAAATTTTCATCCCTAAAGGTAATTTATTCTATTTGACATTTATTAAAGGTTAAGTCAAGTGATGTGTCCGAGACTACTCGTTCTTAACCTCAACCTTCTGACCACCCATAAGACGTGTGAACGATGTGAGGGCAACCTGCTCGCCAGCCTCAACACCCTCCAGGATCTCGATCATATTGCCAATACGGCGACCATCCTTCACAAAGCGGTACTCAGCAACACCATCCTTGATAACGTATACATAACGCTCCGAAGAACCAGTCTGCTTCTGTACAGCCTGATCTGGCACCATAACGCTCTCACGCTCACCCATAGTGAAGATAGCACGAGCATACATACCTGGACGGAGCTTGCCACCATTGTTAGGGATTGTAACCTCAACGCCAATAGTGCGTGTAGCAGCATCAAGAGCTGGGTTGATACGTGAGATCTTACCCTCGAATGTCTCGCCTGGGAAGATGTCAACCTCGATAGCTACAGTCTGACCAACCTTAACACTTGTATAGTACTGCTCAGAGACGTTAGCCATAACCTTGAGCTGGTTGATCTGCATAATGTGCAAGATAGGCATAGATGCGAACAGATCTCCAGCCTCGAAGTTACGAGCTGTTACAACACCCGAGATTGGAGATACGAGTGTTGAGTTCTTACGAAGGTTCTCAACAACCTCCTTCTGCAGGTTGAGCTGGTTCTCGAGCTGCACAATCTGCTGCTCAGACACACCGCCAGCCTCATACACAGGCTTCATACGGTCGTAGTTATCCTGCATTGTTGCGAGGTTAATCTCCTGCTGCTTGAGTGTTGTCTGGTCCATCACCACGAGCACCTGACCCTTACGAACATAGTCACCCACGTCGACCTTGATGCTTGAGATGTGAAGGCCCGCCACCGCTGGTGTAATGTCATTCTCCTTGAATGGCTTAATCTCAGATGTGTAGGTCTCCTTGATCTCTACCACCTGGGTGTTAGCCACGGCAGTCTTTACCGCTACCACATTTTCAACCTTCTCAGTGGTTGCTGTCTCGCTCTTCTCGTTGCTGTTCGATGCACAGCCAATCATTGCGACAGCTGCAATAAGCATTACTAAACTCTTCTTCATTGTTATACTGTTTTTTCTTATTTATTTCACTACTAAAAAAACGACTCCTGGCTCTCTGCTGCATAGTCCACACCAAGAGACTTCTCATACTCAGCGTGAGCCGAGAGATAGTCGTAGATCGACTGTGAGTAGTTGAGCTTTGCCTGTGTGAGCGTGAGCTGTGAGCTGTTGAGCTCGAGGATTGTACCCGCACCAGCATTGTAGCGTGAGAGCGAGATGTCGTAGGCCTTCTGTGCCTGGCTCACTGTGAGCTCGTTGGCAAGCATCGTCTCGCGAGCAGTGAGGAGGTTGTTGATAGCAGCCTGCACCTGTAGCTGGAGACCACGCTCGGTGTATTCACGCTGAATCTCGAGCTGCTTCTGCTGGTTACGCACCTCACGAAGCTGGTTTGTCTTGCTGAAGCCCGAGAAGATAGGAATCGAGATCTGAGCACCTACCGAGATAGGATACTGCCACCACATCTTGGTATTCGTATTTGCCGCAGCAGCACCGCCACCCATCAAACTACCGAGGTTGCTTGGCTCCTGACCAATGTATGATATCTGGCCAAAGGCAGCAATCGTAGGCATACGCGTTGTCTGAATGAGCTTCTCCTGGTGGTCGAGCAACTCGCTCTGAAGCTCGAGTTGCTTCATTGTGGTGTTATTAGCAAGGTCTACTGTGTAGTCAGTACCGAGCAGCACATCGTCACGATAGTCGTCGAGTGAGCCGACAACCGAGATCTCCACCTCCTCAGGGATTGAGAGGTACATCTTGAGCTGACGCTTAGTAAGGTCGATACCATTCTGTGCCTGAAGCACCTGTGGCTTGAGGTTGCTGAGCTGCACCTCGGCAGTGATATAGTCATACTCGGCAGCAAGACCTGCATCGTAGAGGTTCTTGGTGTTTGCCACAACCTCCTCAGTGGTCTTGATAGCCTCCTTGAGCACCACCATAGACTGCTCGGCAAGGAGCACATTGTAGAACGAAGCACGCACAGCTGCAACCATATCGAGCTTGCTGGCACGAGCACTCTCTACAGCCAAAGCCATCTGTGTATCGTTGAGCTTCATCTGTCTATAGACCGATGGCACAAAGAGTGGCAGCGAGAGACTCGCTGTGGCGTTAACTGTGTTACGACCACCAAATGCCAAGCCCTGAGCCATCTCCTGCTTACGAAGAGCCAACGAGTACTGACCCGAAACATCGAGCTTAGGGTAGAGCGACGCCACGGTCTGCTTCTTAACATAGTCATAACGCTCGATCTCGAGGTCTGCAACCACAATTGTTGGGTTGTCGCTCAAGGCGAGGTTGATAGCCTCGTCGAGCGAGAGTGTCATCTGGGCCTCTGCCACGTGGAGCGAGAGTCCACCCAAAAGAATCATTAATAATAACTTTTTCATCTTATCTCTGTTTTATTGTTTGCGTATATGAGTGTTTTAGGCTTCATTACCAACGCTTATTCCGCAGATAAAGTATCGGGCGATGGGATATTTCCGAAGTATTTGTCGAAGCACTCGTCGATAATCTTGATACCCTCCACGGTGCAGAGTCCTCGGATGAATATCACGAGCGAGTAGGACATCAACGATATCATCTCGAGTGAGTTGTGCATATCCTCGCGGTCGAAGACCTTAATACCCTGCACACTATCGAAGAGCACGCGTGCCACAAACTCGCAGTCGGCAGTCTTCGTAAAGTAACCCTTAGCCACGCACTTCTTAATCCAGCCACGCATATCCTCGAGCGACTGACGCTGTGCATCAGCCTCGAGACGGTCGTATACATTAGGATAGAATCGCTTGAGGTTGCGACGCACACGGCTAATCATTGGTGCCTGGTTGATCATCTCACGAAGGTTGAAGATCATCACCTCGAGATCGTTATCGATAGTGGCTATCGACTCGATTCTACGCTCGCGACTCTGCATCGTGTAGTGCAAGATGGCGAGATAGAGGAGCTCCTCCTTGTCGTGAAATATCTCGTAGAGTGTACGCTTTGATATGGTCAACTCGCGGGCGATGTCGTCCATACGCACAGCCTTGATGCCCTGTTGCATAAACATCTTGGCGGCGTGTTCAACTATCATTTGCTTCTGTGACATAACTATGCTAATATAAATTCGGTGCAAATATAGAGCAAAAAACTTGAGAAACAAAAAAAGTTTTCAAATATTTTCACCTCAAACACCCCTAAAAACCAATATTTAGCCATAAACGACAAAAAAAAGGAGAGGTCATCCAGCGAATATGCGGACAACCCCTCCATAGTATAAATAATGTAACCCGTCGGCTACTATCCAAGAATCTTGGCCATAGCCTCAAGGTTTCGGTCATTGTCGATAGCCTTACCCTCGGCAGTATAGGCGTGGGCAATAGCATCGGCAAAGTGCTTCTCCACCTTGTTACGCACAACCTTCATAGTACTATTCACAAGGCCATTCTGCTCGGTGAATGGCTCGTCGGCAATAGCCACAACGGCTGGCACCCAACGGTCTGGAAACTCATCGGCAAAGACTCCACCAGTGCGATACTTAGACACCTCGTCGGCAACAATCTTCGCTGCCACACGACTACGCTCCTCGCCCTTGACACCACGCTCGTCGAGCGTGCGGTTGAGGTTCTCCTTAGATGGAACGACAAGAGCAATAGTATACGGACACTGATTGTTGTAGATGATAATCTGATCGATGAATGGCGACTTGTCGACCATAGCCTCCTCCATACCCTCGGGGCTATACTTCTCGCCATCAGACGAGATAAGCAAACTCTTGAAGCGACCCAAGACATAGAGGAAGCCATCCTTACCCATATATCCCATATCGCCCGTATACAACCAACCATCACGAACGGTGTCAGCCGTAGACTCTGGATTCTTCCAGTATCCCGCCATCACATTCTCACCCTTGATAACAATCTCACCTTTCTCGCCCGTAGGCAACTCACGACCCTCGCTATCGAGAATCTTAATCTCGAGAGGTTGCACCAGACGACCAGACGAGCCGAAGCGGTGGTTACCCCTCTTTGGTGAGTTTGTCGAGATCACAGGGGTAGCCTCCGAGAGACCATAACCCTGGAACATAGGGATGCCAACGGCATAGAAGAAACGCTGAAGCTCGCTATCGAGCAGCGCACCACCACCGATAAAGAACTGAAGCTCACCGCCAAAGGCCTCACGCACCTTCGAGTAGAGAATCTTATCGAAGAGTGCCACAAGAGGCTTCAGCAAGAAGCGGAGACCTCGTCCCTTAGTGTAGCCGTCAGCCTGGTAGGCGTATGATGTCTTGAGTGCGAAATTGAATAGTCTCTCTGTAGTCTTGCCCTTCTTGCGAATCGATGTCTCGATGCTCTTGCGGAAGTTCTTGGCAAGTGCAGGCACCGATAGAAGGAAGTGTGGACGCACCTCGCGAATATTGATAGGTATATTCTTGAGAGTCTCCATAGGGGTACGACCCACCTCTGTTGTAGCCACCGAGGCACCGCAGGCAATCATAATATAGAAGCCTACGACGTGTGCAAAGCAGTGGTCTAGAGGCAAGATGATTAGCGTACGCCAGTGCGATGGGATGGTCACCACTGAGAGCGACTGCTCGACATTTGAGGTATAGTTGCGATGTGTGAGCACCACACCCTTAGGGTCGGCCGTAGTACCTGAGGTATAGGTAATTGTGGCGATGTCGTCGTTCACAATCTCGCGGCCAATAGCCAAAAACTCGGCCTCGTGCTCTGCAAGATACTCCTCGCCAAGACGCTTCAACTCATCAAGCGTCATCTCGCCCTCGTTGAGGTTCTCCTTGATCTCACCCCAAACAACAATATGCTGCAAATCGGCAAGCTCCGAGGCGATGCGGCGGATTTTGGGAAGTTGATATTTCGACACAAAGATGAGCTTCACGTCGGCGTGACGCAAGCGGAAGAGGAGGTCGTTCGACTCCTCAAGTTTTATCGAGAGTGGCACGCTGATGGCACCAGCATAGAGCAGTCCGAGCTCCGAGATAATCCAGTTGTTGCAGCCCTCCGCAAGGATAGATACTCTATCGCGACGCTCTAAGCCTAATGCAACAAGGCCGGCACCCGTTTTGAGTGCTTCGGCCTTAGTTGCATTATACGATGTGGGCTCGAACTGGCCATTGTGCTTCTCAAGGAGAAACTCCTTCTGACCAAACTTCGATACAGACTCCTCGAAGAGGTCTATAATCGTACGTTTCATATTGAAATATTAGATCTCTGGCATAGCCTCGCCATCGAGGTCGATAACGATTGAGACGTGACCCTGGTCAGTGTAACCGAGTGCAAGGAGTGTTCGGCCATCAGCAGATGCACCTATAACTACGTAAGAGTTCTCCTCAACATTGATGTAGTTGTACAAGTCAATATTGTGCTCGTCGATCAACCAGTCTACGATAGGTGTCTGAGTCTCAGTATCGTTAACGTGGCTAACGTAAGCTGTCTCGTAGCCAATAGGCACGCTGTTAAGGAACACAACGCCATCGTTAGTCATTGCTGATACAGAACCCTTTTCACAAGCACCTAAGAATGTTGTAAGAGTTCCAGTCTCAAGATCGAAGTAAGCAGGCTGCTGGATATCTGTAGAGCTATCCGGATATGTCTTAGCCACGCTGTAGATGTACTTACCGTTAGGAGTCATACGAGTCTGAGTATCACCGAATGTGAGTGTAGGAACATAGTTCTGGTTGTACTCGAATGCTGGGTATGTGAAAGGAGAGTACTCATCCTCCCATACTACAGCCATCATAGCGTTAGACTGCTCAACACCTACGATGTTGCGGTTAGGACCTACGCCATAAGCTGAGATACCCTGGATTGGATAGACATGATCACCACACTCCAAAACTGTGATACGATCCTTCAAAACGTCGTAAGCAAATGGTACGATGTAGCCGTAGATACCACCATAGTATGAGTTCTCGTCGAACTCCCACCACCAACCAACGATGTACTCACCATCAGGTGTAGTAGCTGTGAACGAGCTCATATTAGATGCTGTAAGGTCGCTAAGATCGAGCTCCACGCACTCACCGTTAATGAACAACGCAGCCTCACCGCTCTGGCTATCCTCGTAAGTAGCACCTACGATAATGCCATTGTCAGCAACATCCATACAATCGAAGTTCTCGAGCAGAACGAGCTCATCAGTGTCGAGGTCGATGATCATACCCTGACGGTCGAAGCTACCTACAACCCAACGGCCGTTATCCGAAATTGCAGCCGCTGTAGCACCATTCTGTGGAATCCACTCACGGTATGCAGGCACCTTACGCTCACCGATGATAACCTTCTGAGTAGCAACTACTGACGTCTTGTCGCCAGTACCGACAGCCTGGAGAGATACTGTGTACTCAGTATTCCACTTGAGACCATCGAAGCGGTAAACAGTCTTATCGGTCTTAACTGGCTCCTCGTTGTTAATCCAAATCTGGTAGTAAGCAGCACCCTCAACAGTAGTCCAAGATACTGTGATAGAGTTCTCGTTAGCATTAGCAGAGAACTCAGGAGTAGCGAGGTCGCCCTGCTGTGGTTGAGGCTCTGCAGTCTCACAACCGATTGCCAAGAGAGCAATGATGCCGGCTGCGAACAAAGTAAAGATCTTTTTCATAAAAATTGTGTGTATTAAATTGTTTTTCCTGTGTTGCGTGTAGACCATAATTGGCCTATTAGGGCAGTAAGCGACTCGCAATAATTTCCAATATTTATGCAAGTACAACCCCCTAAATCCTGGCAAAGATAGGCAAAAATTTCGTTGTAACAACTTTTTATTCCGACATTTATGCATATTGACTATACAAGTCTGCATATTTGCCAATTTTACCTCTCTATAGGACTACAACTCGTCGCCTGACGGCAACCACTCATAAGCAAAATAGCTCCATTTGGCAATTATTCCTAAAATCGCTTCGCGAGAATAAAATTTTGTCGTAACTTTGCAGCCAAATATGCGTATGCGTACACGCACGCAGTCAAGAGCACGACAACAAATTAACAACTATAATTTTACACACTATGAAAACACTACGCTTTTTGATGATGGCACTTGTGGCTGTCGCAATGTTTGTAGGTTGTGGTGAGGATCAGGGTATGATTTTGCCTCCTAACAACCCTGTAAACCCAAATCCACCAATCAACAACAACCCTTCGGAGTACCCACTCATCTCAACAGACCCAGCATTCGTAACTGAGGCTATGACTGAGGATATCACCGTAATCCTCAACACAGCCGGTACTGCTGCTGATGGCTTCACAGGTGAGTTGTATGCTCACACTGGTGTACTCACCGACAAGAGCACAACTACTGGCGACTGGAAGTATGTCCTCTCAGACTGGGGTCAGAACATCCCTGAGTGTAAGCTTGTGTCTAAGGGCGATAACATCTGGCACTACACTATCAAGGGTGGTGTTCACGCTTGGTATGGTGTACCTGATACAGAGACTGTTACACACATCGCTTTTGTATTCCGCTCGGCAGACTCTTCTATCGAGGTTAAGGACAACGGTGCAGACATCTTCGTAGAGTTGGCTACTGAGGGTCTCTCTGTTAAGATCATCTCGCCTGCTCACGGCTCAATCCTCCAGGTGGGTAATGAGTACACCGTACAGGTACAGCAGCAGGCAGCAACAAACGTTAAGCTCTACAAAAACGACACTGCTGTAGCTGAGACTGGCGGTGCGACACTCGCATATACCTATGCTCCAACAGAGCCAGAAGATGTAGTATTCAAGGCGGTTGCTACCGACGGCACTAACACCGTTGAGGAGAGCATCAGCGTAGCTGTTTTGGGCGAGACTGAGAGTGCTCCACGTCCAGCAGGCACAGAGAATGGTGTTACAGTAAATGGCAACGAGGCTACATTCGTACTCTTTGCTCCAGGCAAGAAGTCAGTAGTTCTCTTGGCAGACTTCAACGACTATGCTCCATCGAACGAGTATATGATGAAGAAGGATGGTAACTACTTCTGGACTACAGTATCAGGCCTCGAGGAGGGCGTTGAGTATGGCTACCAGTACCTCGTTGATGGCACAATCAAGATTGGTGACCCATACGCAACAAAGATTCTCGACCCTTGGAATGATAAGTGGATCGACGCATCGGTATATCCTAACCTCAAGGCGTACCCTGCAGAGTTCACTTCAGATATCGTATCTGTATTCGAGCTCAACCCTGCAGAGTTCACTTGGACAGCTACATCATACGAGCGTCCTGCCGAGAACTCATTGGCTATCTACGAGTTGCTCGTTCGTGACTTTACTGAGGAGGGCTCTATCAATGCTGTGACAGCAAAGCTCGACTACCTCGAGACTTTGGGTGTTAACGCTATCGAGCTTATGCCTATCCAGGAGTTCGACGGTAACGACTCTTGGGGTTACAACCCTTGCTTCTTCTTCGCTGCCGACAAGGCTTACGGTACTGAGGAGGCATACAAGACATTTATCGACGAGTGCCACAAGCGTGGTATCGCCGTTATCCTCGACGTGGTATTCAACCACGCTACAGGTCAGTTCCCATACGCTAAGATGTGGTGGGATGGCGGTGCTAACAAGACTGCTTCGAACAACCCATTCTTCAACGTCGACGCACCTCACAACTGGAGCGTATTCCACGACTTCAACCACACTTATCAGTATACTGTAGAGTATATCGACGACGTATTGGAGTACTGGATGAAGGAGTACAACGTCGATGGCTTCCGCTTCGACCTCACTAAGGGCTTCGTGCAGAACCCAGGCAACTACGACGCAAGCGGCTACTCAGCACAGCGTATCGGTATCTTGAAGCACTATGCCCAGACTATCCGTTCAATTGATCAGAATGCTTACATCATTTTTGAGCACTTCTGCGATCAGTCGGAGGAGAACGAGCTCTACAACTCAGTTGGTGCTCTCTGCTGGAACAACAATCAGCAGAGCGGTTATATGGAGTCTGTAATGGGCTGGACAGGTAGCGGCAAGAGCAACTTCTCAGACTTCAAGAAGGGACGTATCAACAACATCGAGACTCACGATGAGGAGCGTGTTGCTTACAAGGCTATCACTTATGGTGACACATATGTTAAGAACAACTGGGCAGTACTCTCTAAGCGTCTCCAGGCTGTTTACGCCTTCCACTTCCTCACTCCATATCCAAAGATGATGTGGCAGTTTGGTGAGCTCGGCTACGACGTGTCTATCGAGGAGAATGGCCGTACAGGTCGCAAGCCAGTACGCTGGAACTACTTCGAGGATGCTAACCGCAAGGCTCTCTACGACGCTATGTCTAAGGTTGTCTCTTGGCGTACTGACCACCAGGAGTACTACGGTCAGGACAACGTATCTGTACACACTTGGAACGTGAACGACTCACATATGAGCGGCAAGACCCTCGTGATGGACAAGGTTATCGTTGTTGCTAACTTCACAAATGCCGAGGCTTCAACAACCATCAACAACCCTAACGCTGGCGAGTGGACAAACCTCCTCACTGGCGAGAAGGTTCAGGTCGGTGGTTCACACACATTTACTTTGGCTGGTAGCGACTACATTGTTCTCGTTCGCGAGTAACGACGAGTCGAGACAATAAGTTAGGGGTTGTTCCAAACGGAGCAACCCCTAATTCTTTATATATAATATATATGTTAAAATACCTCTTTAAGAACGCGTATCGACTCTACGCTACGGATTGAGTCG
>JAFYSI010000116.1 GCA_017559425.1 Alistipes sp. | reverse complement strand
TACGCTAAGCACTTCCAGGCACCTATCATCATCTCGCACAAGGAGCGTGCTAAGGCCAATGTCGTTGGCTCTATGACCGCTATCGGCGATGTTGAGGGTCGCAACGTCATCATCGTTGACGATATGATCGACACTGCAGGTACTATCTGTATGGCAGCTAATATGCTTATGGACAAGGGTGCTAAGTCGGTTCGTGCCGCTGTTACCCACCCAGTGCTCTCAGGCAAGGCTTATGACCGCATCAACGAGAGTGCCATCCAGGAGGTTATCACCACCGATACTATTCCACTCAAGGAGGGCGAGGATTTGTCTAAGTTTACAGTGTTGAGCGTAGCTCCAATCTTTGCCGAGGTTATCGAGCGTGTTCACAACTACAAGTCAATCTCGTCTATCTTCTACCGATAGTCCTCGAGTGCGACAATATTTTAGGGCTGGCCTTATGGCTGGCCCTATTTTTTGTTATTCATCCCGCTATTTATCCCGAAGCGAGGTCTAATAATCGGGCAAAAATTTCTGAGTCTTAAATTTTTTGCGTAACTTTGTGTGATAGTTGACCTTTCGGGACTACACAACGAGATATCGAGACAAAGAAAACAAACATTATAACACTATGCTCACCAAACTTTTCGGATTCGATCCTAAGAAAACCACAATCCGCACCGAGATCTTGGCAGGTATCACAACCTTCCTCACAATGTCCTACATCTTGGCGGTAAACCCAGCAATGTTCTCAGAGCTTCCAGGTATGCCTGCAGGCTCGGTATTCACCTCCACAGCCCTTGCAGCCATCGTGGGCTGCTTCGTTATGGCCATCTGGGGTAAGCTCCCATTCGGCCTTGCACCAGGTATGGGCCTCAATGCCTTCTTCGTCTACACCGTGTGTATGGGTATGGGCTACCCGTGGCAGTTTGCCCTCACAGCAGTATTCATCGAGGGTATCATCTTCATCATAATGACTGCCACCAACATCCGTGAGGCTATCGCCAACGCCATACCTCTCAACCTTCGCTACGCCATAGGTTGCGGTATCGGCCTCTTTATCGCCTTCATTGGCTTGAAGAATGGCCAGGTGATTGTCGACAACCCAAGCACCCTCGTATCGCTTGGCGATGTTACCTCAGGCTCGGCACTGCTCACCATCATCGGCATCCTCATCACGGGTCTCCTCTACGCCAAGAAGGTGCCAGGAGCTATGCTCTTGGGTATCCTCCTCACAACCTTTATCGGCATACCCTTCGGCATCACCAAGCTCAGTGGCGTAGTCTCTCTACCCGACTCTATCGCCCCTATCTTTATGCAGTTTGAGTGGCATAACGTCCTCTCGCTCGATATGCTCGCCATCGTCTTCACGTTCCTCTTCATCGACCTGTTCGACACTATGGGTACGCTTATCGGCGTGAGCACGCGAGCTAATATGGTTGATAGCCAGGGTCGCATCCCACGCCTCAAGCAGGCATTTATGGCCGATGCTATCGCCACAACTGCGGGTGCTATTCTCGGTACATCTACTACAACAACCTATGTCGAGAGTGCTGCAGGCGTGTCGCAGGGTGGTCGCTCGGGTCTTACAGCCTTCGTTGTAGGCTGCTGCTTTGTTATTACGCTCCTCTTCTCGCCTCTGTTCCTTGCCATCCCTGGCGAGGCTACAGCACCAGTGTTGTTCCTCGTAGGTCTCCTGATGATTGAGCCTATCCGCAACATCGACTTTAGCGACTACACAGAGTCTATTCCAGCCTTTATCTGTATGATTACTATGCCTTTGGCATACTCAATCTCGGATGGTATCTTGCTGGGTATGATCAGCTATGTTGTGCTCAATGCCGTGAGCGGTAAGTTCAAGAAGATCACTCCTACGATGTATATCTTGGCACTTCTCTTTGTGCTCAAGTACATATTCATCTAACGGGTACGAGATTTGCTCCAGCGGGGAGTAAAGCGTCATACGATGAACAAGATTGAAACTATCGGCATACTCACCTCAGGAGGCGATGCTCCAGGTATGAATGCCGCCATACGTGCCGTCACGCGTGCAGCTATCTACAACGGCTACCGCGTGATGGGCATCAAGCGTGGCTACTTAGGCCTCGTGGTCGACGACATCGAGGAGTTCACGTCAAAGTCCGTGAGCAACATCATCCAGCTCGGTGGCACAATCCTCAAGACTGCTCGCTGCCGTGAGTTTATGAGCGTCGAGGGACGTAGACAAGCCTACGAGAATATGTCGAGAAGAGGCATCGATGCCCTTGTGGTGATTGGTGGCGACGGCACACTCAAGGGTGCAAGCACCTTCGAGCGTGAGTACAACATCCCCATCATCGGCCTCCCCGCCACCATCGACAACGACCTCGGAGGTACCGACCGCACCATAGGCTACGACACAGCACTAAATACCATCACCGAGGCGGTAGACAAGATTCGCGATACGGCAACAAGCCACGAGCGACTCTTCTTGGTGGAGGTAATGGGACATATGGCAGGATATCTCGCCCTCAACGGAGCTATAGCCTCGGGTGCTGAGGCGGCGATAATCCCCGAGAAGGATACCGAGCTCGACCAGCTTGCCGACCTTATCAACCGAGGATTCCGCAAGAGTAAGAACTCGGCGATAGTCCTCGTTGCCGAAAACCCCGAGACGGGAGGTGCTATGGGCCTTGCCGAGCGTATCAAGCGAGAGTTCCCCGAGTACGATGCCCGCGTCACGATACTTGGCCACCTGCAGCGTGGTGGCTCGCCCACTGCTGCCGACAGAATCCTCGCCTCGCGACTCGGTGCTGAGGCTATTACGGCACTGAGCAACGGCGAACACAACATTATGATAGGCATCAGAAATGGCGAGTTGGTACACATCCCACTCCACGATACTGCCAACCACAAAGCCTGCATCGAGCAGAGCGACATCAACTTAGTTAAGATATTATCAATATAGAGACAAGCACTACACCCCACAATGAAGAGACGAGTAATAGGCATCGGTAATGCCCTTACCGATATGCTTGTAAACCTTGCT
The DNA here is from genome assembly GCA_017559425.1 of Alistipes sp. Lineage (GTDB taxonomy): Bacteria > Bacteroidota > Bacteroidia > Bacteroidales > Rikenellaceae > Alistipes. The sequence goes on along the minus strand of JAFYSI010000116.1, from coordinate 3,399 downwards.
AACGACAACGTACTCACCGAGTATCAGCTTGCTAAGGGCTCTATGAGCCTTGTTGACAGCCAGCTGCAGAGCGACATATCGAAGTATGTGGCGGGATCACCCTACTCACTATCTCTCGGCGGCTCTGCGGCAAACACCATCCGTGCTATGGCACGCCTCGGCACCGAGGTGGGTTTTATCGGCAAGGTTGGCCAGGACGATACTGGCGACTTCTACATTCAGGCACTACGCAACATCGGTGTTGCACCCTACGTCCTTCGCTCTCAGGAGGTGTCGGGCAAGTGCGTATCTCTGGTCTCGACCGATGGCGAGCGTACCCTGGTCACTCACCTCGGTGCTGCTGCCGACCTACAAGCCGAGGATATCGACTCCGAGGTCTTCGATGGCTATGACTACCTCTACATCGAGGGATACCTCGTTCAGGACCACGACCTCATACGCACAACCATCCAGCGTGCAAAGGAGCAGGGATTGAAGGTTGCTATCGACCTTGCATCGTTCAACGTGGTGGAGGAGAATCGCGACTTCTTGCACGACATTGTGGAGAGGTATGTCGACATTATCTTTGCCAACGAGGATGAGGCACGAGCCTTCACTCTCGAGTCTGACCCCCACAAGGCCATCGATTATATCGGCCGTATGTGCGAGCTGGCTATCGTGAAGATTGGTATGCGTGGAGCACTCATCAAGTCGGCTGGGGAGGTTACTCACGTCGGCATTATGGCTGCTGCCAAGCGTGTAGATACCACGGGTGCTGGCGACTTCTACGCCGCAGGATTTATGGCAGGCCTCTCGAGTGGTCTCTCGCTACGTCAGTGTGGCACCCTGGGAGCTATTGCCGCGGGCAAGGTCATTGAGATTGTGGGTACCACGCTTAGCGAGGATGCTTGGAGCGAGATTGAGACTCTTGCCGAGAGTGTTCGCCAGGAGCAGTACCTGTTCTAAGCTAACAAGAGAGATAAAAAGAGTATGGGGCTGTTCATCAGAACAACCCCATTCTTATTGGATAAGCTAATGCTATGTGCGTAACAACAAAGCAGCCTTGTTTGGTGAATATTAGTGGCAACCGCCGCACTCGCAACCATCACCACACTCGCCGCCACCGCAGTCACCGCAGCCGCAGCCACCCTGTGAAGCGAGATCCTCAGGAGTTACCTCGCGTACCTCAACAACCTCAACCTCGAAGTTCAAGGTCTTACCAGCCATTGGGTGGTTGAAGTCCATAACTACAGCCTCATCCTTAACCTCCTTAACGATACCCATCATATGCTGACCCTCAGCTGTCGACATAGGGATCTGGCTACCTACGAAGAGAATCTCCTCAGCAACCTTACCATCCATCATAAATACAGTCTTAGGGAGCTCTACGATAACCTCGCCGTAGCCATCCTTTGGCTCGAGTGTGAAGCTTGTCTTCTCGCCAGCCTCGAGACCCATAATAGCCTCCTCGAACTTAGGCAAAAGCATACCTGTGCCGCAGATAAACTGCAAAGGCTGACCTGGCTGTGACTTGTCTGCAACAACACCATCTACGGTGAGAGTGTAGTCAACGCTCACCATCAAACTCTTCTCTACTTTCATTTTCGTATAGTTTTATTTTGTTAATACTCCTTCGTTTAGGCATCATCTGCCCAAAAGCAGTGCAAAGATAAGCAGTTGGTAGTAAGCTACCAAATTTATAACACAAAATTTCGATAATTATTATCTATTACGCCATAAGCACGAAGGCCCACACCGTAGCTACACGGCAGAACAAAAAGAGTAGCCATCCCGCAAGACAGCTACTCTCATTAGATATTGTCGACGTGTTATGCCCACTTAACCAAAGCGAAGTCCATACGGTGCTCCAACTTGTCGTTTACTGGGAATACACGGAGTGCTACGTCGAACGTACCAGTGCGCTCAGGAGCGTAGTCGAGAGCCAAGGTTACGGTGTTACCCTCCTCGGCGATAACCTCCAAGCGGCGTGTCTCAACGACATTTGCAGCCTGGCCAGCCTCGATCTGAGTAGCCACCACGAGCTCAGCACCGATATCCTCCTTTGCAAGACCTGCAAGGTCGAGAGTGATCTCGAAGCGGTACTTCTTACCAACGTACATTGCCTCAGAGTCGATCTCTGCACGCTTAACATCGAGGATTGCAATGTTGTCCCACGCTGCAGATACCTTACGCTTCCAAGAGGCAATCTCGCGAGCCATCATATAGTTGTCAGCAACGATAAGACGCTTACGCTCAGCAAGCTTGTTGTAGAAACGCTCCTCGTAGTCGATAAGCATACGGTTTGTTGTGAAGTTCGATGCGATGTCGGCAACACACTTCTTCACTGAGTTCACCCAGCGGTGAGGTACGCCATCCTCTGCACGGTCGTAGTACAAAGGCACGATCTGCTCCTCGATAGTGTTGTAGATCATCTCAGCGTCGAGCTCATCCTGGAAACGCTGGTCGGCGTATGTACGCTCCATAGGAAGCATCCAGCCAGCACCCTCCTTGTAGCCCTCAACCCACCAGCCGTCGAGAACTGAGAACTGCATAACGCCGTTCATCACGCACTTCTCGCCTGATGTACCTGATGCCTCCAAAGGACGTGTAGGAGTGTTCAACCAGACGTCAACACCCTGAACCATACGACGTGCAAGCTCCATATCGTAGTTCTGCAAGAAGACGATCTTACCTACGAACTCAGGCATTGCTGATACCTCGACGATACGCTTGATGAGGTCCTGACCTGGCTTGTCATTTGGGTGAGCCTTACCTGCGAAGATGAACTGCACAGGACGCTCCTTATTATTAACAAGAGCCGAAAGACGCTCAAGGTTGGTGAAGAGCAAGTAAGCACGCTTATATGTAGCGAAGCGACGTGCGAAACCGATAGTCAACACATCTGGCTTGATGCTCTCAGTAACCTGAACCATCTGGCGTGGTGACTGAAGACGTACCTGTGTAGGATCGCTGAAACGCTTGCGGATAGTCTTGATAAGACGCTCCTTGAGGAACATACGCTCTGACCAGAGCTCCTTATCGTCGATCTTGTGAACGTTCTGCCACTCAGGGATGTTGTATGTGTGACCCTCGAATGCATTGCCGAAGTACTTAGCGTATAGGCGACGCAAGTTCGAAGCTACCCACGTTGGGAAGTGAACACCGTTAGTCACATAGCCAATGTGGAGCTCATTCTTGAAGTAGCCTGGCCACATATTGCCGAGGATATCCTTCGACACCTCACCGTGCAACCAAGATACACCGTTAACCTCCTGTGACAAGTTACAAGCGAGCACCGACATTGAGAACTTCTCGTTAGGGTCGCTTGGGTTTGTCTTACCGAGGTTGATGAACTGATCCCATGTGATGCCGAGTACGTCGGGGTAGTGTGACATATACTGACGAATCATCGACTCGGGG
>JAFYSI010000115.1 GCA_017559425.1 Alistipes sp. | reverse complement strand
TCATACTTCAAAGTACCATATACGCTGTCACCGGTAACCTTGAGGATAACCTCCTTGTAGCCACCAGCAGCACCATCAGAGGCTGAGGTGATCTCGTAACGCCAACCCTTAGACTCGATATACTTGGTGTACATACGCAACAGGTCGCCAGCAAAGATAGCAGCCTCGTCGCCACCAGTACCACCACGAATCTCGACGATAGCATTCTTGTCGTCCTGAGGATCTTTTGGGATGAGAAGAAGCTTAATCTCCTCCTCCATCTTCTCGATAGCTGGCTCGAGTGTTGAGATCTCCTCGCGAGCAATCTCGCGAAACTCCTCGTCCTTCTCGTTTGCCAATACATCCTTTGCCTCAGCAAGGTTGGCTACCGCTGTGCGGAAACGCTCCGATGTCTCGATGATAGGCTCGAGCTCCTTGTACTCCTTGGTGAGCTGAACAAACTGCTTAACGTCGGCAATCACTTCAGGGTCGGTCAACTTCTGACCAATCTCCTCGTACTTGAGGCGTAGGCCGTCGAGACGAATCAATATTGAATTATCAGCCATAATGCTTTACTCTTCTTATGAATTATTTATTTGCGTGCAAATATAGCGTTTTTTTTTGATTTTTGACCCTCTCGGTAGCCTCTTTTGCACTTTTCGCCACGATTTGGGTGTAAAGCTTCTCTTTGGGGAGTGTTAATGTTGAATTGTCGAGTGTCGAAAAAATGGTTATTTGCTAAATGTTTGGTTATTAAAAGGTTTAATTCATTTCCAGAATTTTTGGTAAAAATATTTAACAAAAACTCTTGACAAAGGCATTTTCGTGTTGTATATTTGCACTGTCAAACGACAACTAACAGTCGGCCATAGACGTTTCATTGATCTATGTTGTCATCTCGTTATTAACAATGTCAATATATTAGTATATACTATTATATGCAATATTATTAACCGTTGTTAACATCTTTCAACACCATTATCAACATCTCATTATTTGCCTGATATTGTCGTGTGACTATAGCTCTGCTGAGGTAAAATAGTCTCTATATCCGTGACGTTAAAATATTTAATGCTATGAACTTTATTTCGATTCCTCCAAATGGCTCTTCGTGGCAAGAGCCGCTCATCTACAGTTTTGCATCGGAAGATGGCTCAACGACCGACATCCTTGTCGAGATTCGTGACGACGACCTCGGCGAGCTGATGGCCACAAAGCGTCTCTATGGCGTTGCTACCGCCCAGATTGACATCGCCCCATATCTACGTTCGCTCTGCAACATCAAGATCGATATCCCAGAGTCGAACGCAATAGTCGAGTCAGAGACAACGAAGCGTGTCACAGTAGTGGTGAATGGCACGGAGTCGCCATCGTTGATATTTTTTGCCAGGGCGTTGGATACCACAAAGTACACTATGCTCAGCTCCCTATCGGGCATCGAACGTGTTGAGCGTGGCAATATGGTGCTCTTCTCGCTCTTTGCACCCACGAGGTTGAGTGTTGTGTTGACAATATACACACCCTCTAGTCGTGCACAGCAGACTATGCAGTGGACGGGATCAAATCGTATTGTCGACATTGTTGTTCACACCGCCAAAATTGTGCAGGATGCTACCTCGTTGATGATTAACATCTATGGTGACGGACTTGTGGTGAAGAGCATTAAGTGCGATATTGTGGAGCGTGGCGAGGAGTCACGACAGCTACTCTGGCGTAATAGTCAGGGAGGTGTTGAGAGTTACTGTTTTCCCCATTGTCGTCCTATAGCACGCAGCGTCGAGGTCGAGAGCCTTGCAACACAGCAGGGCGACATAGTCGAGCTGAGAGACGCCGTAAGCCGACTACGACTCCTCTCTGCCCTTGAGACCAGAGAGTATTTAGACCAACTCTCAGAGATGATCCTCTCGCCCTACATCTACGAGTGTGTGTCGGACAAGTTGCATCCTGTTAGCCTTGAAAGACGTGCGATAGAGTATGACTCGCAAGGTCGACTACGTCAGCTTGCCTTAGAGATTACTCAAGAGTGGAAAGGGGGTGGTCAGCTATGATTGAGTTACGAGTAGATGGCGTTGTGCTACCACTGCGTAGTGATAAGTTGGAGCTACCGCTCTACAATGCAGACAGGCTTCACTCCGTCGGGGCGTGGCGAGATGGCGAGAGTGTTGAGGTGGAGGTGCTCTCGACAGCCGAGAGTGATAGGCTCTTTTGTTATGCCTCGGATCTGCATCGTGGCGAGAGTTTCAACGATACGCTGCATAGTGCTGAGCTAAAGATTGATGGTGTTGTGGTCATCGAGGGTAAGGCGACGCTTCTCTCTACAGAGCGTGTCGATGGACTCTGCTACTACCGTCTTGGTATTCGCTCAGGAGGCTCGGCGTGGGCAGATATGGTGGCAAATACTCAACTCAGTGAGTCGGCTATCGAGGCGTCGCTGCGTATGACAAGCTACGACATTGAGCAGTCGTGGAGTGGCGACAGAGCGATTCGTATGCTACCGCTGCAACGCGACAGCTATCCGAAGCCTCAAGATTCGGGACTCTGGGGCAAGCAGCGAGTGCTTATGCCCACTGATTACCACCCGTTTATAAGCGTCAAGGAGCTGCTTTGTTCGACAGCTACAGCATCGGGATATAGGCTTGAGAGTCGCTGGCTTGAGAGTCCGTTGGTGGGGAAGCTGATGATGAGCGGTGCCTATCGCGAGGTTGACGTTTCGGCAGCCGATGAGGCTATGGGTTTCAAGGCCTATCGTACAAGGACAACCTCTGCCTTGGCGAGTAGCACAGGCTATGTCTACGCCAGCAATCCTCAATCCTCAGTGAGCGTGGGTGCCATTGTCGATAGTGTCGACCGTGAGGCTGTCGACGATGCAGGTAACACACTCTCGGATGCCTATGTCAATGGTGGAGCCTTGAGATTCGACAATGGAAGACCGCTCTTCACTCCGTCGCGAGATATTAGCGTGGCCTACGAGTATAAGATTCGCTACCGTACCGACTACAGAATCATCTCGCGTACTACGCTTCGAGGCTTTGATCGTATCTACCTCGGTGCTGGTTGTAGTGTCGAACTAAGGCTCGAGAATCCATATACCGACCAGTCGCAAACACTTGTCCCGAAGCTATCCTACAAGCTCTTCATCTTTGACTATGACGAGAAAAATAGCTATATGCTGGCCGATATTGGCGAGGTGAGGGGGCGTGTGAGTGAGGTGGTAACACCTGAGAATTGTCCACGTCAAACGCGACTATATGTCAAGCGTCCTGGAGCTACGATGTACTCTACCTACTCTGGTGAATGGGCTCTCTACAATGGCTTTGTTGAGGAGTGTGGCTCACGCGATGTAGAGCTATTGGTGCGAACGCCTTATAGTCAGCTCTCAGCATCGTCGACAACAAACTTCGATGGTATTGCCTTCTCGGGTGCCGAGCAGGGACAGCAGCTGACGCTCTATAGCGGTTGTAGCCTACGACCACTATTTAGCAGGAGGGTAGGCTATGGCGATCAGATAACCTATGCCGACGTGGCTCACCACCCGTTCTCCAACGAGCGACTCCTCGAAGCTTTAGTCAATATGTTTAACCTCTGCATCTACTCGCACAAGCCCTCTCGAAGTATTATCATCGAGCCGTACGACGACTTCTTTACGGGCGATGTTGTTGACCTGCGTAGTCGACAACTGAAGGGGGAATGGAGCATTGTGGAGGGTGCTCCCGAGAGCTTCGAGCGTATAAAGCTGATGTACGCAGGTGGCGATGGTGTTATCTCACGCCAGAATAGCATTAGCGACAAGGAGTTTGGCGTGTGGATCAAGGAGTTTGGAGGTTTCGCCACTAAGCAGGGTGTGGATAGTAGGGTAAACCCGCTATTCTGGCCAACCATCTCACTGTCAGGCTATATAGGAACGGTGCCATCTGCCGAGGTGCTTACGGTGGGCGATAGAGAGTCGATTGTCGAGAGCGACTATGTTGAGCCTCGTGTGGTACTCTACCACGGACTCCGGGCACTACCAGCCAACGAGAAGTGGACAGCCTACACCACGTCAAGTAGCTACCCCTATGCAGCATTCCACAGCGAGGCAATGGGTGAGACCCTCTGTTTTGAGGATCGCGACGGATGCCAAGGTCTGCATCGCTACTACGACAGAGAGCTCGAGGAGATCTCGTCACGAGGTCTGCTACGTTGCAAATTCCGACTCCCCGTCTCCGACTACGTCTCACTCTTTGATCCGCACAACAAGAGCCTCTCTATCCGCTCACGCTTTCGTCTCGAGGTTGAGGGTGCCTCGTCGCTCTACACCCTTCGATGCATCGAACATTATGACCCTAAAACGGGTATTGCGACAGCTCTCTTTCGTCGTACAATGACCGATTAATATTCTAATAATCAACATCTAACAATGACCCTTAATAACCTCTGTTGGCAGACCTTGCAAGGCTCTCTGCCTCGCCCTTTGCGTCGATATGAACGCCTCATCGGAATAGTTGCAAAGCACAATCTTGTCGCATTGTCAAAGTTGCGTGGCAGGGCCATTCATCACTATGTCGAGACTCTGCAAAGTCGAGGTTTTGGCCGCTGCAGTGCTATGATGCAGGCAGCATCGGAGTTCTGCTGCTCATACTCCTCGGCACGCGAGGCGGTCTACGAGGTCAACAAACAAAAATCAAACTTTTCAACAATGAACCCAGACATCAAGATTAAAAATGAGGTCGACTGCACAGTGATCGACATCGAGGGAACGATTGGTCTCTCCGAGGAGTGGCAGTTCGACAACCCTGAGAGCCGTGTAGCCACATATGAGCGATTCAAGGAGTGCGTGGCAAACATTGCCGACATTCGTAACTCGCACATCGTGGTCAATATCCGCTCGACAGGTGGCGACGTGAACGACGCCCTGCTCATCTACGAGGCTCTGCGATCGACAGGTGCTCACGTCACAACACGTTGCTATGGCTATACAGCCTCGGCAGCAACCATCGTCGCACAGGCCGCAAGCGAGGGTTGTCGCGAGATAGCATCCACGTCGCTCTATTTGATTCACAAGTCGCTATGCTCTACGGAGGGTAATGCCGAGGAGCTACAGGCAGAGGTCGAGATGCTTCGCCAGACAGATCTTCGTATAGCTGAGGTATATGCCTCACGCTCTGCACGCAGCGTCGAGGAGATCACGGAGCTTATGTCTGCAAATGGCGGTCGTGGCCGCTGGCTCTCGCCTGAGGAGGCTATTGCCGAAGGCTTGGTAGATGGCTATATCACGCACGAGACGACGCAAGAGGGTGAAGGTCGCTCTGTTGTTGAGCGTACGAAGCAGGGTGTCAAGGCACTGCTCAAGGTGCTTGGCATTGAGTCGGACGGGGAGCCTTACGCCGAGGATGATATCAACTACATTCCGCGAGCTGGTGTAAGTGGCGGTGTTGAGGCTTCAGCCTCGAAGATTACGCTCGACGAGGGACAAAAAGGGGTGAAGCCTACGGAGCTACGTTCAGTACAAGATCCTTCGCCATTGAGCGAGTGTCACAATGCACGAAGCCTTGCCTATGAGCGTGATGCACAGCTTATCAAAACTCGATAGAATGCCTTAAATAATCCTCAATAAAGGGATAGAGCAGACCTAAATTTCCCTACAAACCTAATAAAATAAACCTTTAAAACAGAACTAATTATGGGACTTATTGAAAACACAAAGACCTATACAGGTCGTGACCTTGAGACAATCTTCTTCCGCCCAATCGTAGCTGGCGAGAATGCCGAACAGCTCGGTATCCGTATGCTCTACAATATGCCAGTGCCGACGACCATTCAGCTCTGGAGTCCTCGTGCCGACATTTTGCAGGAGTATGAGTCTGGTTGGAGCGGTGGTAACTCAGCCAATCGCGTGCAGAAGAGCATCGAGATGCATAAGGTGAAGGCCGAGGTGGGCTTCTCCGCTGCAGACTACTTCCAGCAGGTATATGAGCAGATTGTGGCTCGTGCCGATGTCAACCTCGATGATCTTACTGGCACAGAGCTCGAGGCTGCCGAGACCGAGATGTTCCGTGCTGCCATTGCTGAGAGCCTTCGTGTTACGATGTGGCTTGGCGATGTCGATGCTTCGGTGTTCAACAAGTTTGACGGCTTTATCAAGAAGATTGTTGGCAGCTCAGATGTGGTGAGTGCTGCTATGGGTGACACTAAGCCTATCAAGGATAATATCATTCGCATCTTGAATGATATGTGGAGCAGGGCGACACCCGAGCTCAAGGCCTTGAAGGGCGATGGCAACCTTGTCTTCCTTGTAACCTCGGATGTCTACGATGCCTATGAGCAGTATCTCGACTCGTGTGGATCGGATGGTGCCTATAACGACCTTACCACAGGCCGTCGCGAGCTCTCGTACCACGGTATCAGGCTTATCGATATGGGTGTGTCGCACCACTTGGCTAAGACATCTCTGCCACATAGCATCTGCCTCTTGACCGATCGTCGCAACTTGGTGCTTGCTGTTAATACGGCCGACTATCCAGGCTCGGAGGTGCGTATGTGGTACAACCCTGATGCTATGGAGAACCGCCAGCGAGCAATCTTTATGGTCGGCACAGAGGTGCTCGACGAGTCGTTGGTCGTAACAGCAGGTTTTGAGTAGTATAACCCTAAACGTGTAAAGCTATGTCTTGTGATAAGATAGTAACACGCATCGCTGCCACACGCAACCGCACCGAGCCACTCGTTGGCTCGGTGTCGGGTGGTGCGATGGCAAACGACAAGGTGTGGCTCTGGGGTGACGATAATATGCTGCCATACGCCCTCTCGATTATGGCACGTCGCTCAGTAACGCACCGTCGTATAATCAACGATAAGGCCGACTATATCGCTGGCAAGGGCATAGCCTACAGCGAGGAGATACCCCTTCTTGGTGATATCGTCCGCCACGCCAATGGCTCGGGAGAGAGCCTTAGAAGTGTTGTCGCACGCTTAGCTCTCGACGAGGCGATGTTTGGAAATGCCTTCTTGGAGGTTGTCACCGATGCGTCGCACAGCTTCCTATCGCTCTATCACCGTGATGCCTCGACCTGCCGTCTAGCCCGTGACTCGGAACACGTTGTGATGCACCACGACTGGCGTCACTATCGCTCATCGGAGGCCACGACACTACCGCTCTTCCCCGCGTTTGAGGAGCAGTCGGATGGCACGCTGCGTAGTGTTGTGCACTATAAAGATTATGAACCGATGTTCTCGCACTATGGTGTTGCTCCCTACATTGCGGGTCTTGGTGCTGCGGCAATACTCTATAAGACAGACCGTTGGAATATCTCACGTCTCGACAACTCGTTCCAGCTATCGGGCGTTATGATGCTTGATAGTGCTGTCGACAGCGAGGAGGAGGCCGATAGATTGGTGCGTATGGCCGAGGAGCGATTTTCGGGTAACCCTGGCCAGGTGCTCTTCGTGTTGCGTGATGCCAAGGAGGGCGACAGCTCGCGATTTATCCCCATCGACACCTCGTCGGATGGCGACTGGCAGAGGCTGCATAGCCAGTCGGAGTCTGACCTTGTTGTTGCCCACTCGTGGTTCCGCTCGCTTAGTGGCTTAGACTACGCCTCAGGATTCTCCACCGACCGCATTATCCACGAGTATGAGATTGCACTCAATACGGTGATTCTTTCGGAGCAGGAGCAACTTCTTGAGCCTATCCGCGAGATTATCACGAATGTGCTCTCCGTCGACGCCTCGTCGCTCGAGATTGTCAACCGTCCACCTACACGCTCCAAGCCTCTCTATATGCGTGTCTGGGAGGCTCGCAAGGCCGATGGTCTCGACTACGACGAGAGTGATCCCGACCAGCAGTTGTTCCTTGCCCAGATTACAAAGTATAACCTACGTTCACTCGAGTAACAATGAAGACGCTAACAACTATTTCTGAACTTCACGCTCTTGTCTTTTGCTCTGAAGAGCTTGTAAACAAGGGTGTTATCACCGAGAGTGACATCCTCGAAGCCGAGACACGATATGTTCGACCAATCTTAGGTAATGCCCTATATGAGGCGATTGCCGCGGGTGGCTATGCTACGCTGCGTAGCGACTATGTCTTGCCTGCGGTGGCTGCCTGGTGTCGCTATATCGTTGAGCCTCTCCTCGCAGCACGCGGCGTGAAGAGCTATTCTGAATATCTCTCAACTGCCGAGAATGAGCGTCTCGGCACGGTGCTTCGCTCTCTTAGGCGTAAGGCCTCAACCCTCTCACGTCGCTTGAGCGACCATCTCAACGCCAAGAGTGACGACTACGCTGAGTATAACCCCAAACATAACCCATTAAACCACTGTTCAATCTATGGCGATCTTATACAAATACATTAGTGGCCTTGTGGCCGCTTTGGCAGCCCTTCTCTGCCCAATAACTCCGCTAATCATCACCGCCTCGCTATTCATTGCCATCGACTTCGTGACGGGAGTCATAGCCTCCTACACCGCTGCCAAAAATAGCGGCGAGAGGTGGCGACTCGAGAGCCGTAAAGCGTGGCGTACGGTCTACAAGCTATGCTTTGTTGTGACGGGCATTGTGATGACCTGGCTCGTTGACTGCTGCGTGCTTGGTTTTATGGAACTCAACCTGGCCAACCTCTTCACAGGCTTTGTCTGTGGTGTGGAGCTATGGTCCTTTATCGAGAATGCCGCGACTATTAGTGAGTCGAAGCTCTTCGAGTGGCTCGGTCGTTGGATTAAGCGTAAACTAAAAATCAAGGTAGGCGATGAGTAGAGGTTTAAGAAATTGCAATCCTGGCAATATCCGCCAGTCGCGAAGTAGCTTTGTTGGTGAGGTACGCCCATCGCGAGATGCGGCATTCAAGCAGTTTGAGAGTATGGCCTATGGCTATCGTGCTATGTTTGTGCTCTTGGATAGCTATCGCCGACGTTATGGCTTGAGTAATATTCGAGCGATGATCTCTCGCTGGGCACCTCCTGTCGAGAACCATACCGAGGCATATATCCGCTTTGTTGCCGAGCATTCAGGGATTGCTGCGGACGAGACGCTCGACACACGCAAGGAGCGTGATATGATACCTGTTGTTATGGCGATGTCTGAGGTCGAGAATGGCACGAAGGCCAAGCGTGAGGATGTCGAAGAGGGATGGAGACTCTTCATCTCTAAGTAGTTAACACTGTGCTGCCATCGAGTATTGTTGTGGTACTCGGTTGCAGCACTTTTTGTGTTGGCTAAATTTTTGTGGCTCGAAATGTGCTATATATTAGAGATTAATGTTTATCTTTGTAAGTTGAATTAACAAACGAGATTACAATGGGTAATAGAGTATTGGTTACGGGAGGTGCAGGATATATCGGTTCACACACCGCCGTGGAGCTGATTAATGGTGGTTACGAGGTTATCATCGTCGACAATCTCTCAAATAGCGACCGCTCGTCGTTGGAGGGTATTCGTAAGATTACTGGCATAGAGCCAACATTCATCGAGGCTGATTGCTGCGATCGCGAGGCTATGCGTCGTGTATTCGAGAACTATGAGTTTGATTCGGTGATACATTTTGCAGCATATAAGGCTGTGGGTGAGTCTGTTGCAGAGCCGGCAAAGTACTATCGCAATAACCTCGATTCGTTCCTTACAGTGCTTGAACTGATGAAGGAGTTTGGTCGAAACAACATCCTCTTCTCATCGTCGGCAACGGTCTATGGCGATGCCGATACGCTACCCGTTACTGAGCTCACACCTCGCAAGCCTGCTACCTCGCCCTACGGCAATACTAAGCAGATGGCAGAGGATATATTGCGAGATATGGTTGCAGCAAACGAGGGTTTGAAGGGTATTGCCCTTAGATACTTTAACCCTATTGGTGCTCACCCTTCGGCACTTATTGGTGAGCTGCCTCGCGGTGTGCCTAACAACCTTGTGCCATATATCACGCAGACGGCTGCTGGCGTGCGTGAGTGCCTCAGCATCTTTGGTGATGACTACGACACGCCCGATGGCTCGTGTCTAAGAGACTATATCGACGTTGTTGACTTGGCTCGTGCCCACGTTGTGGCTATCGAGCGAATGGTCGAGGGCAAGAGCCGAGAGCGTTACGAGATATTCAACATTGGTACTGGTCGCCCAGTATCGGTCTTCGAGCTTGTGCGTGGCTTTGAGGAGGCTAACAACCTGAAGCTCAACTATCGCGTAGCACCACGCCGTGCGGGCGATGTTACGGCAGTGTGGGCAGACACTACGCTTGCCAACGATGAACTTGGCTGGCGTGCCGAGCGTGAGCTTCGCGATACACTGCGTGCTGCCTGGGCGTGGGAACAGTCGGTAAGACAATAGAGAGTCGTTTAGTGCGTTATAACTATTAAAACAGATACTATGAAGAAGGCTATTTTGCTGCTTATAGCGGCGATGATGATAATCCCTACGGCGGAGGCTAAGCGTCGCGAGACCCCAGAGGAGATTGCTCGCAAGACCCGTGAGTATAGGGGTTGGGAGTGGGGTGCTGAGGCACGCTTCGACCTCGTATTCTACGATATGACCTACTCAAAGGTCTTTAACGATGCTGCCGTGCAGTCGTATGCCGCACAGGCCAAGTTTGGTGGCAACGTGATGCTCAATGGCGGTTACTTTATAAATAACCACTGGAAGCTCGGTCTCGAGCTCGGTGCTCAGATGCAGTATAACTACACCCTTATGCCCGTAGCTGTCACCGCTCGCTACTTCTACGGTACGCGTAAGACCTGCTTGTTCAACTTCGTGAATGTGGGTACAAACGTACTATTTAATAAGGGTATGCGTTTTGGTGCTCTTGGCGAGGGTGGTGTTGGCGTTCGTCTCCAGTCGCCCGATAGTAAGCTCAAGTACGATATCATCCTCGGCTACCAGGCCTTGATGCTCAATCCTCGTCCTCAGAGCGGCGACTATCAGATTAATAATAAGTATGTTAACTACAAAAAGGTTAATCAGTCGGTATATATCGGCTTCGGTATTAACTTCTAATCGGTTAAGTCGCAATACAAACAGAGGGGATGTCCTACTACGGACATCCCCTCTTGTTTTGAGTATGTTTCTCTGCTTACTCCTTAGCAGGAGTCTCAGTCTCTGGAGTTGCCTCCGTCTCGGCAGGAGCCTCAGTAGCCTCATCTGCTGTAACCTCTGCAGCCTCCTCGGTCTCCGCATCCTTGAGCTGGAATGGGATAACCTCATTGAGCTCTGCCTTCTCCTCCTCAGTAAGCTCGCTTACAGGGCGGCCAAACTTCTCGTTAGCCACGTGGTCGCAGTACATATTGAAACCTGCCTGAATCTCCTCCATAAGGCTCTCGTGCGACTCTGCAGGGAGCTTGTCGGCATCAACGATGTCGGCAGCGTCGATCTTCTGACCATCAACCGCCTCTACGCTATTCTGGTTCTGGATAAGCATATCGCAGATAACGCTTGCGAGTGAGCCCTCCTCCTCTGGAGTGTCGCCCTCCTCATCGGTAAAGATGCGGTCGCCAACGCGTACCTGGTTCTCGCTAACGAACTCGATAACTACAGGTGATGATGCTGTAGTGTAGCGGTCTGCACCACCCTCGAAGGTTGCTGGAGTACCAAAGGCAAGTGTGTAGAGCAAGAAGATCCAGTGTGCCGAGATAGCTGCAACAAGACCACCCACGGTGTGAGCCAAGATAGCCTTAGATGTGAGCTTACGGTAGCCAAGAGCATCGAGCATAGCAGTGTGTGTTGAGAGGTAACCGCTCCAGCACATACCGATAGCTGTGAACACGGCGATAGCGTTACCATCAATCCAACCCTCCTGGATGAAGCCTGGGATAAGACCGAGAGCTGCACCTACTGCACCAAGAGCAGTGATAGGGAAGGCCATAAGTGCTGGGTGCTCGAAGCCGAACAACCACTCGAATACGATGTTGATCTTACCGAATATCCAAGGCAAGAAGCCAACACCCTCGTAAGCAGCACCGTCGTATACGCCATTGTCACCAGTAGTGAAGGTAAGAATCATTACGAGTGTTGAGATGATCAACACGCCAGGGATGATTGAGAGACCTACGTCAACACCAGTCTTACCACCGTCGAGCAATGAGTTGAGGATACGAGTAAACATAGAGGTCTCCTTTACAGACTCCTCCTCCTTCATATCGTTCTCGTCGAGTACTGCTGCGAACTCCTCCTTGAACTCAGGGTGCTCCTTAACGATGAAACGCTGCATAAGGCGAGTAGAGCAGATACAGCCGATAACAGCACCTGCCAAACCGATGAAAGGCTCAACGAAGAAGCCCTGCGAAATCATAAACACGATAACGAGCAGACCCATACCGAAGGCAGTACCGAAGTTTGTCAACGAGATAAACTGGAACTTCTTGAAGTAGGTGCTGAAACGCTTATCCTTAGCAAGCGAGATGATTGCTGGGTTGTCCGAGAGGAAGGTCATAACCGCACCAAGCGACGCAACACCTGGGAGGTTGAATAGAGGCTTCATCAATGGACGCAAGATACGCTCCAAGAGGCTAACTACGCCAAACTCAACAAAGATACGACCGAGGGCACCTGTGATAACACAGATAGCCATAAGGTAGAATACGGTGTTGAGCAAGAGGTCGTGAGCCGTCTTCATAATTGTGTTGAGCATATTGGCAGTGCCCATCACTGAGCCGATACCACCGAAGATGCCAACGACGATAATAAGGCAGAAGATACCTGCAAGGTACTTCTTAATGCCCTTCTCTTTGTTCTCCATATTACTTTAAGTTTAAGATAATTGCTTGATTATTTGCGCACCTTGTTGATCAAACGCTCTGCAGCCGACAAGATGTCGATCTTCCAAGTAAGACCTACGGTGAGGTAGCCGAGCTTGTTCAATGCTGTGCCCTCGATGTTGGTGTTCACGCCAAATGTGTGAGCGTATGCTGCGTGGAGGCGGATGTTACGGTTGCCCTGGCCACCGAGAGGGTAGTACTCCACACCACCACCTACGCGTGTAAGCTCAGTGCCTGGGATAAGGCCTGAAGCCGAGATTGAGCTATTGCCAATCTTGTCGTAGGTAGCCTTTGCAAAGATGTTCACGCGGTCAGCAACGAGGTACGATGCCTCACCCATAATCGAGAAGTTGTCGAACAACAGATCCTTAACCTTTGGACCGCGGTTCATCAAGTCGAGCTGGATGGTAGCGTCGCCAAACTTAAACTGGTTACCAAGAGCGATATATTTGTCGTACTTGCCTGGGGCATACTGCATAAAGTTCAACGAGTAGAGAGCTGTGAAGCAACCGTGTGAACCTGACCAGTAGAGGTTGTAGGCGTAGTAGTCTACAGATGCGGATGTGGTGTCATAAGGGCTCTGGCACGCCTGGAAGAGAATTGTGTCGTTACCTGAGTTTGTTGTGTAGGCAACGCTTGCACCAATCTGGTAGCAGTTCACGTTGTTCCAGAACTCAGAGCAGAAGTAGAGCTCGATAGGAGCACGGTCATACTCCCAGCCACCAATCATCAACACCTGCTTACCTGCCGAGATAGCCCAGTTCTCAGTGGGCTTGTAGGTGAGGTGAAGCCAGTCGGTGTTCTGTGCGAACTCGCTGATAGAGTTTGCACGGTTGAAACGCTGACGCCACGAGTAGCTGAACTTTGATGCAATCTGACCATCGATGCGGAGGTTGAAGTAACGCACCTTGAAGCCTGAGCCAGCATCAATCTTGTTGCCTTCGAGCGACTGGTTGAGGTAGTCGAAGCGAGCCTCAACGCCGAGTCTAAATACCTCGTTCTCGTCCTGAGCCTTTGCGAAGTTGAACGAGAGGAGTGCCACGCAGAGCACGATGAGTGCTCTTAGCGAAGTGTTAGGTTTGTTCATACTTAAATAAGTTGGGGTAATCCCCGTTATTGGTTAATACTCTCTTTAGTCAAAGAAGATAGGCCGCAAAGGTAATATAAAATTCCAAAAGTAGACCTATTTGTATACAAATAACCTATTTCTCGTTGCGGTAGCTATACTTACCCTTAGTGATATCCTCGATGTCGAAGCACTCGTAGACGATGGTGTAGCCGCCGTATGCGAAGTTGCTCTTGCCGTGAGTCTCCTCCTCAAAGAGGAAGCCGAGGCGGTTGTCCTTCTGCCAAGCCATTGTCGAGTATGCAGAGTTGAGAGTTGTCACCTGCAATACACCATCCCAGTCGGATGCAACCTCGTAGGTTGAGAGGTAGTCCTCCTGCGATGCGAGCTCCTTGTAGTAGATACCTACATTCTTGCGATCAGGACCGAGTGGCAACGACTGTAACAAGATGTGCATTGGCTCGCCATCTGCAACGCGTGTTACAGGAAGAACCATAACCTCGCCATTTGTCGAGTTATCTTTACCCTCTACACCGCCATTTGTAGCACCCGAGAAGATAGCCTCGTCCCAAGAGCCAGCACCCGATGCCAAGTCGGTGAATGTGAACATATTATAGTAGCGGCCACCGCTGTAGCGTGAGCTGAGCAAGATGCGACCATCGGGCATCTCCTCGACCTTAGGCTCGTCGGCAGTGTTGTATACACCTGGGGTGTCGATGCTACCGAGCACCTTCCAGCTGCCGCCAAAGTCGTCAGAGAAGAGGACGTAGTTCATATGCTTAGCACTTCTATCACGCACAAGAACAGCACAGTAGAGACGGTAGTATGAGCCAATCTTTGTTGTGCGGCTCTGCAAGATACGGCCCGATGCTACGAACATCGAGCGTACAGGGCCATACTTCGATGCGTCAAACTGCGAATAGATGGTCTCGGCGATATCCTCTGGAGCACTCCACGTTTTGCCGCCATCCTCGCTGTAGAAGCGGGCGATGCACTGGTGGTTCTGACGTGAGCCATTCTGGAATGAGACGTTACCTGCACACGACATCATCAACACGCGGTTGGACTCTCTGTCGGCCACGATGCAAGGGTCGCCATAGCCAACACCCATAAAGTCGGTAGCGGCCTCGCCCTTACCCTCGATAAGAGGCATAACATCGGTCCAGGTGTTACCGTTGTCGTACGATAGGCGGTAGTGAAGGTCGATACGGCCATAGTTCGTAACGCCGATATCTGTGCCGCTATGACGGTAGTCGGCAACAGCCACAAGAGTACCATCCCTAGTCACTGCAAGTGCTGGGATGCGGTATGGTATGTCGCCCTCTGTTGGGTGGAGCATCTCGAAGACCTCGAAACGCTCAGCCTTTGGAGTCTCGGGCTGTGGTTCAGGCTTTGTCTGTGGTTCAGACTCTTTTGTGCAGCCACAAGCAAATGCCGAGAGGCAGAGCATTGCAGCAATTGCAAAAACGAAGTTATTTCTCATCATATCAACTATTTACGGTAAGTATAATAGGCACCTGCCTGGCACGTTGGCATAAGCACGATGTCGTTGACGTTGACGTGTGCTGGGAGGTTCAACATCCAGTGGATAGCCTCGGCAATATCCTCGCCCTGAAGTGCCTCAACACCATTGTAGACACCTGCAGCACGCTGCTTGTCGCCGTGGAAACGTACCTCCGAGAACTCGGTCTCTACCATTCCTGGACGCACCTCGCCAACCTTGATGCCTGCAGAGAGCAAGTCGGCACGCATAGCCTGTGAGATGGCGTGTACGGCGTGCTTCGAAGCACAGTATACGGCACCATTCTCATAAGGCTCAGTACCTGCGATAGAGCCGATGTTGATGATGTGACCACCCTTGCCAGCCTCGACCATAGCACCGCTGATGATCTTAGTGACGTAGAGCAGACCCTTGACATTTGTGTCGATCATAGCGTCCCAATCTGCCGAGTCGCCCTTGTCGATATGCTCGAGACCTGCGGCAAGACCTGCGTTGTTGACAAGGATATCTACACGGCCCAGTGGCTTCAAATGCTCGATACACTCTGCCTCAGAGCGTACGTCGAAGTTGAGCACCACGCACTCAGCACCCTTAGCCTCGATATCGAGTTTGAGTGCCTCGAGACGCTCCTTGCGGCGTCCTGTGATGATAATCTCTGTGTTAGGCTCTGCCAAACGAAGTGCTGTAGCACGGCCAATTCCTGATGTTGCTCCGGTGATAAGGATTCTCTTTTTCATATTCTGATATTTAAAACTATTTTCCTGGTTACAAATTTATAAAATTTATCGTTCACACAGCCATTGTCCCATAAAAAATTATTAACTTTGTACGTTTTATAAACCAAAGTAGAATGAAAGAGGTACTTAAATACTACAAAGATTTCCCCAAGGAGGGTATTGTCTTTGTTGATATCATCCCATTTTTGCAGAATAAGACGGTCTACAAAGAGCTCATCTCGCGTGTTGGCCAGGCTTGTACTACAGCCAATATCATAGCTCCCGAGGCTCGTGGCTTCCTCTTTGCGGCACCTCTGCTTACCGAGTGCTCGCACGTCGAGAATATCATCCCTGTGCGTAAGAGTGGTAAGCTCCCATTCGCTGAGGGCGACTTGCAGGAGGTGCTCATCGAGAAGGAGTATGGCTGCGACAAGCTCTACTACCGTTTGAGCGATATTGCTGCGGGCAAACCTACGGGCGACGTGTTTGAGGTGACAATCCTCGACGATGTCTTGGCTACAGGCGGCACTGCCGAGGGTCTTGCTAAGTCGTTGGAGAGCACCACTATTACCATCGACGGTAAGGAGTATGGCGTGAAGGTTCGCGAGTTTGTCTTTATCGTTGAGATTGAGGAGCTTGGCGGTGCAGCACGTCTCGAGAAGATTGCCCCAGTACGCTCCATTGCTAAGATCTAATCTGGTCTGCAGATGCAGGGTGTGCTCTCAAAAGATATCAAGTATGTAGGTGGTGTCGGTGAGGTGCGTGCCAAGGTCCTCGAGCGTGAGGCTGGCGTGCGTACTATCGGCGACCTGCTTATGCGATTTCCATTCCGCTATATCGACCGCTCGCGACTGATGACCATCAACCAGGTCGATGAGTCGATGGAGAGCACCTATATCCAGCTACGTTGTCGCGTTGTTGGTAAGTCGTTTGTTGGCGAGGGTTCACGCCAACGCTTTGTCGTTGAGGCAATTGATGCTACCGGCTCAGTGGAGCTACTCTGGTTTCAGGGTATCAAGTGGATTGAGAAGCGTATAGAGTCGGGGCGTGAGTATATCGTCTTTGGCCGCCCCTCGTTCTATCGCTCTCGAATGAGTATCGTCCACCCCGAGATTGAGACCGTCGAGCAGGCACTCTCGCGAAAGCAGGAGAGTGGCTTTCAGGGTATCTACCCGTCTACCGAGAAGCTCTCGCAGACAATACCCATTAAGGCTATGCAGAGCATCATTCATAATGCCTGGCAGATAGCCTCTACCGACCCTTCAGCCTTTGTCGACCCTCTTCCCGAGGTGTTGCGTCGTAGGTGTGGTCTTATCTCTCTGCGAGATGCGATCTATAATATCCACTTTCCGCAGTCATCAGAGCTGCTGCGTCAGGCTCAGTATCGCCTAAAGTTCGATGAGCTTCTTGGCGTTCAACTCACCATACAGGCTCGACGTACGGAGCGTCATAGCCGCAACAATGGCTTCCTCTTCCCTCGTGTGGGAGATAATTTTAACTCATTCTTTCACACCAAGATACCATTCTCGCTTACGGGAGCTCAGCAGCGAGTTATCAAGGAGATTCGTACAGATATGATCTCGGGCAAGCAGATGAATCGTCTGCTGCAGGGCGATGTGGGTAGTGGCAAGACTATGGTCGCCTTTATGACTATGCTGCTCGCTGTGGATAATGGTTTCCAGGCCTGTATAATGGCACCTACCGAGATTCTTGCTCGCCAGCACTATGCCTCTATGGCTCGCTTTGCCGAGGGGCTTAATGTCAAGGTGGCAATACTCACAGGCTCGTCAAAGAGCAAGGAGCGACGTGCATCGTTGGAGGGTATCGCCTCGGGCGAGATAGATATACTTGTCGGTACGCACGCACTAATCGAAGATGGCGTGCAGTTTAACAACCTTGGTTATGTCGTCATCGACGAGCAGCACCGCTTTGGCGTGGAGCAGAGGGCGAAGTTATGGACTAAGAATCAGCAGCCTCCGCATATCCTTGTGATGACGGCAACACCCATCCCGCGCACCCTTGCTATGACCCTATACGGCGATCTCGAGGTTTCTGTCATAGATGAGTTACCCCCTGGCCGTCAGCCAATTCGCACCTATCACTACTACGACTCCTCGCGTCTCAAGATGTTTGGCTTCCTGCGTCAAGAGATTGCCAAGGGTCGTCAGGTATATATCGTCTATCCACTTATCAAAGAGTCGGAGAAGATGGACTACAAAGATCTTCACGATGGCTACGAGTCGATATCTCGCGACTTCCCGCTGCCGCAATATCGCATTGCTATCTGCCACGGTAAGATGAAACCCGAGGATAAGGATGCCTCGATGGCACAGTTTAAGCGTGGCGAGGCCGATATCCTTATCGCCACGTCGGTTATCGAGGTGGGTGTCGATGTGCCTAATGCTACGGTTATGGTCATCGAGTCTGCGGAGCGTTTCGGCCTCTCGCAGCTGCATCAGTTGCGTGGTCGTGTGGGTCGTGGCGGTGGACAGTCCTACTGTATACTTATGTCGGGCGACAAGCTCTCGAAGGAGGGTCGTGCACGTCTTGAGGCTATGTGTGCCACCAATGATGGCTTCCGTCTCTCGGAGCTCGACCTTAAACTGCGTGGTGCGGGTGACATTCACGGCACGCAGCAGAGTGGCGAGGCCTTTGAGCTGAATATTGCCAACCTTGCTACCGACACGCAGATTATGGAGCTTACGCGTGACGAGGCTCTTCGTATCTTGGCCTCTGATCCTACGCTCTCGAGTGCAGAGAATAGCCTGCTTCGTGAGCTTCGCGACAGGCATAAGCGACGTGAGCGTATAGATTTTTCCGATATTTCATAAGATAGAAGTTAAAAATACGTTATATTTGCAAACAAATAACCCATAAACGATATGGCACTAATTAGATGTAAGAGTTGTAATAACCCCATTTCGAGCCGTCTTGCAGCCTGTCCATTCTGCGGTGCTGCGGTGTCGGACGATATGTCACAGGAGTCTACAACGCCCGTTGCGAATACTCTCAATGAGGCTGCTACAACGCCCCAGAGAACACTTAACGATATCCTTGCTGAGCGTCGTTCTCAGCCTACAACGATCAATGAGGTTCACACAACGCCAGCTTCAGAACCCGCTGTGCAGAGGGTTGCTGAGCCTGTAAGTGAGCCAACGCCTCAGGTAGCACCCGCTCCCAAGCCAGCAGCTACGCCTACGCCCATTGCAGCGGTGCCTCCAACGTCTCAGGCAGCACCAAAGTCGACAGCTGCTGAGAGTGTTTATGGCGGCGACTACGATCGTGACGAGCGTATGTTGGACGACTACGAGGAGGAGATTATCCGCTACAAGCGTTCATCGGTGGGATTCCTCACTGTAGCTATTGTGTTGCTCATACTCCTCATCCCGCTTACAATCTTTGCAGTGAAGAACTATGGCAAGGTGAAGACTATCGAGCAGGATTATGCCCTCGTTGAGTCGGCACGTCGCCTCTTTGAGGAGCAGAATAGTATGTTGCAGCGTGATGCGGAGTCTTTGGTTGCGGAGCTTGAGCAGTATAAAAGCAAGAACGACACTATGATGCAGAAGTACCAGGAGGCTGTCGTGATGCTCGAGCAGCTGCAGAAGGAGAAGACCTATAACTATAACCAGTTGGCACGATATCGTCGCGAGGTAGATATGCTCAAGGGCGTTATGAAGGGCTACCTACGTCAGATCGACTCGCTCAACGATATCAACACCGACCTCCAGGCTAAGAACGTAGCCTACGAGAAGGAGCGTTCTGGCTATCAGGAGCGTGTTGAGAAGGCCGAGGAGAAGGCCGAGGAGCTCAATACAAAGGTGCGTATCGGTTCAGTTATCCGTACTGGTGGTGTGCGTATCGTGGCTCTCAACGACAATGGCAAGAATGTGAAGCGTATCAAGGTTGCTACACGTCTGCGTGTCGACTTCGAGCTTACGGCTAATGAACTTGCTGAGCCAGGCGAGAAGACGATCTATGTATGTATTACTGATCCAGATGGTTATGTGTTGTCGCCTGCCGATAAGATGATCCCATTTACATTCGAGGGTGAGGGTCGTACAGCCTCTGCTGTGCGAAAAGTGTCGTACGAGAACGAGTCGGTGCCAGTGAGCATCTTCTACGACGGCTCAGACTTCCAGAAGGGTACATATAAGGTAGATATCTACATCGAGGGTCGTCACTGCGGTAGCGGTAATACCTATTTCGAGTAGAGTTTCGATAACAAGGTTACTTTGTCGTTACGCACGCTCTCAGAGTCCTCGCATACGCATTAGTATGCTGCGGTTTTGCGAGCTTTGCGAATCTAAAATTGGCTCTTGTTCTCGAACCTCTAAGGTGTAGAAAAGGGCAAAAAAAAAGTGGGCTGTTCAACATTGCGTTGGGCAGCCCACTTTTGCTTTAATATTATCGTTCTTATTACTCCTTGTTGCTTACGCTAAATGTGCGACCAAAGCGATCGGTGGCAGTAATGGTAATCTCGCTATTTTCTGATGACGGACGACAGCGGAAATAGTGGCGATGAGGACGTGCTGAACGACGCAGTCGGTCCATATATTTTTTGCGGTAATTAGCCTTATTTTCAACATAGTAGGTATAGTCGGGATCGATGATCTTAATCTGCTCCATCTCGCCTCGTGGCTCACTATTCTCGCTCCACTCAATCACCCATTTTTCGTCCCAGCCGATGACCTTTACAACGATATAATCCTCGTTCTCGGCAACAGTGCCTTGTGGCCAAATGCGTAGCTGATAGTCGCTCTCCTCGCCGAGTATGCGGTGTCGCCACTGCCACTCTCCCGCACGCTCCTCGATGCAGAAGACGCCGCGAGGAGTGCCATCGGCACAGATAGGGGCAAACCAGAGGTTTCCACTCACCTGAGCCACGCTGTGCTCAACGATGTTTTCAGTGATGTCGACTGTTGCGTGGCGGTGGGCGTGACCCGTGATAAACTCTATTTTGCGGTCGCCGATAATCTCCCTGATAGGCTCGGCGTAGGGGCGTAGTGTCGCCTCGTAGATCTTCGATGCTGGGGCGTGCATACACACCGCAACACGCTCAATGTCGGGATGTTCGCCGACTGTCCTCTCGAGCCACGCAAGTTGCTCACTATCAACTGCTGACGTGTAGTCGTGGTATGTCGAATATTCGATGTTGTCGAGCGTTACGAAGAGCGTCTCACCCAAAATAAAACTCTGGTTGCGAGGGCCAAATGTGGTGATGTAGTGTCTCTCGGCCTTAGTCTGATTATGCTTCACACGACGGTCGTGGTCGTGGTTGCCGATGACGCTGTATAGGGGCACGCCGAGCGACTCGAAGGCACTCTTTACGCGTGGCATAAACTTCATCGTGTCCCACACGTTGTCGCCCGTGAGGAGTATAGCGGTGGGGTAGCCCGAGGCTTTGTACTCCTCGATGATGGTGGCTATCTGGGGGATTATCTCACGCTCGAGAGCAGAAATCTGTGCCTCGGTCTGTGGTTGAGGATCCCCTACAACAATAAGGTTAAATCCCTGATCCTGGGCAGCTACACTGCCTATGTGTAGCAGTATAGCAATGACCATCAGGGCAAATATAGGTCTTAGTCTCATAGCGGTTTTGTTTTTTTAGGTTCGCAGGGCAAAGATAGAAAAATTATCTTATTGCAAAAATTATCTCCCACACGCGTACGCATTGTGAGAAATTTTTTATACCTTTGTGAGGTTATGGAAAACTTTGTAGTATCAGCACGAAAATATCGCCCCCAGACCTTTGCTTCGGTTGTGGGTCAGCGACACATCACCTCGACACTCAAGAATGCTATTGAGCGTGGACAGCTTGCTCACGCCTACCTCTTCTGTGGTCCTCGAGGTGTGGGTAAGACCACCTGTGCCAGAATCTTTGCTAAGGCTATCAACTGTCTCAATCCGCAGTCGGGTGAGGCCTGCAACGAGTGCGAATCTTGTCGCTCGTTCAATGAGGGTCGCTCGCTCAATGTCCACGAGCTCGATGCAGCGTCGAACAACTCTGTCGACGACATCCGCAACCTCATTGAGCAGGTGCGTATCATTCCGCAGCAGGGTCGCTACTCGGTCTTCGTTATCGATGAGGTGCATATGCTCTCGGCGGCGGCGTTCAATGCCTTCCTCAAGACTTTGGAGGAGCCTCCACAGCACGCTATATTCATCCTTGCAACTACCGAGAAACATAAGATTATCCCTACGATATTGTCGCGTTGCCAGATCTACGACTTCAATCGCATCCGTGTGGAGGATGGTGTCGACTATCTGCGTCACATCGCCTCGCAGGAGGGTGTTGAGGCCGATGATGAGGCTCTAAACCTTATCTCTCATAAGGCAGATGGTGGTATGCGTGATGCTCTCTCGATGTTCGATAAGGCGGTGTCGTTCTGTGGCACGAAGCTTTCGTACAAAGATGTTGCAGCTACGCTCAATGTACTCGACTACGATACCTACTTCACAACCACCGACCTGCTTCTTGAGGGTCGCTATGTCGATGTCCTTGTCCTCTTCGACGAGGTCCTCTCGCGAGGCTTCTCGCCTCAGGTCTTCACTACGGGACTCAATGCACATATGCGTGACCTGCTGATGGCTAAGGGCCCAGCTATATCGCTTGTGGAGTTTACGGGTACGCTTGTCGAGAGATACAAACAGCAGGCAGCACGTTGCGACGAGTCGTTCCTCTTTAACGCAATGTCGTTACTTACGGAGGCTGATGGCCGTCTGCGTCAAGCATCAAATCAACGCCTTTTTGTAGAGCTGGGACTTATGAAGATAGCAGGTCTCGGCCAAAAAAAAAATGATGAGGCCCTAACGCCCATGTTTGAGACAAACTTCCCGCTCCCAGAGCTAACGCCACAAGCAGCATCAGTGGCTGCAACGCCGCAGGTAGCACCCGTAGCAGCACAGCCTCAGGTAGCACCAGCAATGACACAACCTCAGGCGGTGTCTACGCCACAGTCGGTAGCTCAGTCGGTGTCGCAACCTGCAATGCAGCCTATGGCTCATACGGTGCAGCATAGTGCTCCGCAGCCAACTGCTCAGCCAACTGTTCAGGCGACAACGCAGAGAGTACAAACAGCAGCACAGTCACGTCCTCAGGCGTCACGCACAGTGGCAAAACCTAAGCTCGGTCTCTCAATCAATGTGCTGATGGGTGGCGAGGCCAAGACTGCATCTGAGGAGGCAGCAGCAGCGGCGGCCGCGGCAGCAGTAGAGGTGGTCATCGATCCACGAAGCGAGGAGAAACTCGTGGCGGCGAAGCCTAAGATGCTCGAGATACTCAGCTCTGGACGTGTCCGCTACATCCCCGTCTTTAATACTATGCGTGCTGTAGGCAATGTTGTGCATCTCACCGTAGCTTCGCGAGAGCTCTTCGAGGAGATTATGCGCGATAAGCTGCGTTGGCTTGGCGAGATTGCCGATGTGTCGGGTGTAAATGGAGTGCTCGAGCTCGAGGTTACAATTAACGAGGCCATCAAGATTGCCCGTCCGATAACCATCGAGGATCGTCTTAAGCACCTTATAGCTCGTAATGACAAGTTGCGTGAGATGATCGAGCAGCTTGTGCTTGATGCAGAATAAGTCGTTTAGGCTTAGGCCTTTTGCGATATAGTAGAGTAAAAATTTGACTAAAAACGAGATAATTATGAAAGATTTTATTCAGGAGCTCGAGTGGCGTGGTATGATTCACACCGTGATGCCAGGTGCCGACGAGGAGCTTAAGAAGGGTATGGCTTCAGCATACCTCGGTATCGACCCTACGGCCGACTCATTGCACATCGGCCACCTTGTGGGTGTTATGATTTTGAAGCACTTCCAGATGTGTGGTCACCGTCCTATCGCCTTGATTGGTGGTGCTACAGGTATGATTGGTGATCCATCGGGTAAGTCGCAGGAGCGTAACCTCCTCGATGAGGCTACATTGCGTCACAACCAGGAGGCTATCAAGCGTCAGCTCTCGAAGCTCATCGACTTCGATACAGAGGCGGAGAACAAGGCAATCCTCGTGAACAACTACGACTGGATGAAGGAGTTCTCGTTCCTCGACTTCGCTCGCGACATCGGTAAGTGTATCACCGTGAACTATATGATGGCTAAGGACTCTGTTAAGAAGCGTTT
>JAFYSI010000114.1 GCA_017559425.1 Alistipes sp. | reverse complement strand
AGATGTCTGTTCGATAAACTTACCCTCGTCATAGAGCTTGCGGAAGAACTCCGAAGCTGTCACGCGGTGTGTTGGTGATGATGTACGAGAGTAGATGTCGAACGACATACCGAGGCGGCGGAACGACTTCTCGATGATCTCGTGGTAGCGGTCTACTACCTGCTGTGGTGTGATACCCTCCTTCTTAGCCTTGATTGTGATGGGCACACCGTGCTCATCGCTACCACAAACCGATATTACGTCGTGGCCCTTGAGGCGGAGGTAACGTGTATAGATATCAGATGGCACGTATACACCCGCTAGGTGGCCGATATGCACAGGACCATTGGCGTAGGGGAGTGCCGAGGTGATAAGATAACGCTTGTACTCTTTGCTCATATTATAGCTTGTTACTAACTCTAAATTGTTGATGCTTCGGCAGTAAGCACACCAAGTGCTACGCCTATGCGTATAATATGAAGCAAAGATAATAAAAAAAGTTGAAACGAGAAACCTTTTGGACCTAAAAAAGTGGTGATAAAATCGGCTGTCATCACCCGTTGGATAAAATTGGGTGTGAATCTAAAAATTTTCGTTTCGCAAATTGCTCCTTGACGTTTGAAGTTGTATCTTTGCAACTCAAAGAATATATAGAATGCACGAAGATATTTTAAAAGGATTAAACCCCGCACAGCGTGAGGCTGTGGTCAACTTCGATGGCCCCTCGCTTATCATTGCGGGTGCGGGCTCGGGAAAGACGCGTGTGCTGACCACGCGTATTGCATATATGCTTGCTAACGGCGTGAAGCCTAGCTCAATACTCGCTCTGACGTTTACAAATAAGGCGGCTCGCGAGATGCGTGAGCGTATCGAGAAGATGGTGGGCAACGAGGCACGCTTCATCCGTATGGGTACATTCCACTCGGTCTTCTCGCGAATATTGCGTGAGAATGCCGAGCGTCTCAAGTTCCCAACGAGCTACACCATCTACGAGCCGAACGACGTAAAGAACCTTATCAAGAGCATCATCAAAGATAAAAACTTGTCGGAGGAGCGTTATAAGCCTCAGGCCGTAGCTGCACGCATCTCTATGGCCAAGAACTCGCTCATCACGCCTGGTGCCTACATCGCCAACGCAACGCTTGGTGCTGAGGACCGCGAGATGAAGATGCCTGAGATTGGCGACATCTACAACGAGTACTGCATCCGTTGCCACCGCAATGGTGCGATGGACTTCGATGACCTTTTGTTGCAGACCAACATCTTGCTGCGTGATGCTCCCGACGTATTGGAGCACTATCAGGAGCAGTTTAAGTATATCTTGGTGGATGAGTATCAGGATACCAATATGGCACAGTATATTATCGTGCGACGCTTGGCTCTCAAGCATTCGAACGTCTGTGTTGTGGGCGACGATGCTCAGAGTATCTACGCCTTCCGAGGTGCTAAGATCGAGAATATCCTCTCGTTCCAGCGTGACTATCCCGCTACAAAGGTCTACAAACTTGAGCAGAACTACCGCTCCACGCAGACCATTGTCGATGCTGCTAACTCGCTGATTGCCCACAACTCACGTCGTCTGGATAAGCGTTGCTTCTCGGCAGCCGAGACAGGCGAGAAGATTCGCCTTGTGCGAGTACTTGAGGATAGCTTCGAGCCTGTAGAGGTGGCTATGGACATCAAGGATAGAGCTCGCGATGGTGCCCAGTGGCGAGACTTCGCAATTCTCTATCGCACGAATAAGCAGCACGGTCTCTTTGAGGCGGCACTCACGCGTCGCGGTATTCCGTATCGTGTCTATAAGGGTATGTCGCTCTTGGAGCATAAAGATGTTCGCAATATGCTGGCCTACCTGAGCCTTATCATCAACCCTAACGACAATGAGGCCTTCAAACGTATCGTCAACTATCCAGCACGAGGCATTGGAGATACAACTGTGGCACGCATCGAGGAGATAGCACGAGCTAAGAACTTATCTATGTGGCACGCTGTAAGCGAGCTTGTGGCTGCTACTACGCACGACTCTGTGGAGAAGGTTGTAGTGCGTAAGGTTGCCGACTTTGTGCGTCTTATCTCAGAGCTCTCGGCTATCCGTATGCAGGTGAGTGTCTGCGACTTTGGTAAGGAGGTGCTCGCACGCACAGGAATTTTGCATCTACTTGAGGCCGAGAAGAAGCCCGAGAACGACACCTCAAAGGACTACCTCGACCAGCTCTTGTCTATGATGAGCTCCTACGAGGAGGAGTGTGCCAAGGATGTCGACGAGGGTCTGCGTGATGCCGAGTTTGAGCCTACGGTCGACGAGTGGATGCAGAATATTATGCTTCAGACAGACCAGGACCAGAGTGACGATGATAACCGTGTGACGCTTATGACCGTCCACTCGGCAAAGGGTCTTGAGTATGACTATGTATATATCGTAGGTATGGAGGAGGGCCTGTTCCCCTCGAGTCGCTCAGTTGAGTCAATCTCAGACCTGGAGGAGGAGCGACGATTGATGTATGTTGCCATCACGCGTGCTAAGCGTGCTGTGATGCTCTCGTATGCCGAGATGCGTCGTGTGTGGGGTAAGACCGAGAATGCCAATCCGAGTCGCTTCCTCAAGGAGATCGATAGCCAGTATGTCGATGCTAACTTCAACATCGGCGAGCTTAGCGGACGTAGCCGCTGGGAGCGTGCTATGGGTGAGGTGGCTACTCCGGCTAAGGAGGCTCCACGTCAGCGTTACGATACACGTCGTGGCGAGGTGCCTATCCGTCGTTCAACACCATCAGCAGAGCCTCAGCGTCCCCGTCCTGAGATTATCGCAACACCAAAGCCTCTCGACCCCTCGCGTGCAGGTATGCGTTCTGTAGGCGTTCGCCCTGCCGACACTGCCTCTGCTGTGGGTGACTGCCAATACTCTGTGGGTGAGCGTGTTGAGCATCCAAAGTTTGGTGTGGGTACCATTCAGCGTATCGACGCTCTGGCAACCGACCATAAGCTCGTCGTGGAGTTCGACAGCTATGGCTCAAAGACGCTTCTTGCCAAGTTTGCAAAACTAATAAAGAGATAGTATGCACGAGATAACTCTATCGGTCATTATGACCACCTACAACCACGAACGCTACATAGCCGAGGCTCTCGAGAGTGTGTTCCGACAGCAGACCTCGTTTGGTGTCGAGATTGTCGTGGGTGAGGATTGTAGTACCGATAGAACACTCAATATTGTCCGTGACTACGCCTCGATGTACCCCGAGTGCATTCGCATAGTCACCTCCGAGGAGAATGTCGGCTGGCGTAAGAACTATCGTCGTACTATTGCCGCAGCACGAGGCAAGTATATTGCCCTGCTCGATGGCGACGACTACTTCACACACCGCAAGAAGCTCGCTATGCAGGTGGAGCTCTTAGAGGCCGACCCTGAGCTCGGTATGTGCTATACCCGCTCGGAGCGTATCGATGAGAGTGGCAACACAACAATCTATCCCGAGAGCGAGGAGTGTCCTACGAGCTTTGAGGCAATGCTTAGGCGTAACCCTGCCGAGAACTGCACCGTGGTAGCCCGCCGAGAGCTCGTTGAGCAATACTATGAGGAGGTGCGTCCAGAGGAACATCCAGAGTGGCTCACCGATGACCTACCTATGTGGCTCTGGTTTGCTGCTCGAAGCAAATATGTGGGCATCGACTGCCCGATGGCTGTACACCGTGTGCTAAAGTATAGTGTGAGTCACGATACGGACTATCGTAAGAGGATAGCCTTCGTTGATTCTTTAGTAGATATAAGTCTCTGGTATGATGAACATTACAACGGTGGGAAGCTACGAGATGAACTACTGCTTCAAAGACACAACACTGCCCTCTGGGTCTTGTCGTTCAATGGCTCGGTGGGGGAGTATCTCAGCCGTTGGTGGCGTGATGCACGCGAGTACCGTCCACTATTTAAAAACATTGCCTCGTATGGCCTCTTCGCGAAGAAGATTGGTTGGCGTATGTGGCGTAACAAGAGATAACGATGCGTAGCAAGGAGCGATATGAATATGTAATCAACTACTTCTCACAGGCTATGCCAACGGCCGAGAGTGAACTTAACTTCACAACACCCTTCGAGCTATTGGTAGCTGTTGTCCTGTCGGCACAGTGTACCGATAAGCGTGTTAACCTCACCACGCCTGCACTCTTTGCTGCCTATCCTGATGCGGAGTCTATGTCGAAGGCTACGGTTGAGGAGATCTACGAATTTATCAAGAGCATCTCCTATCCAAACAACAAGGCCAAACACCTTGCTTCGCTGTCACGCCAGATAGTCGAGAAGTTTGGTGGCGAGGTACCTACCGACCCCGATGATCTGCAGTCGTTGCAGGGTGTGGGTCGCAAGACGGCGAATGTTGTGGGTGCTGTGTTGTGGGGCAGGGAGGTGATGCCTGTCGACACGCACGTCTTCCGTGTTGCTGCACGCATAGGCCTTAGCCGCAATGCCAAGACTCCTCTGGCCACTGAGCGACAGTTAGAGAGGGGTTTCCCTCGTGAGCTGCTTCCTATAGCTCACCATTGGTTGATACTTCACGGCCGATATACCTGTCTTGCTCGCAAGCCTAAATGCGAGAGCTGTGGTATCACCGAGGCCTGTAAATATTATAACGAGCAAATTAAAATCGTAAAGTAAAGATATGAAGCGTCTTACACTCATTTTTGCACTCATCATAGCGGCGTGCACCTCACCATCATACCCAGGTATCGACTCCCCACAACGCACGCCCAACAGCGAGGTGGATAAGCAGATTATTGCCTACATCGACCAGCGTCTCGAGGAGGAGTACTACTGGCTCGACGAGGTGGTGGAGAAGAGCTATCTCTTCGACAGAGAGTACACCAAGTGGTCGGACTACTTATCAAGCTCTCTTTCGAAACTTCAGACCAATATGGATGATGGCTCGGTGAAGAGCAATGGTCAGCGATCGTTCTATTCGTATATTACCGAGATTAGCTCCTCGACGCGTGCAACAACCAATGGTTTTGGTATATTGCTCCACTACACAATCCTTGTGGGTAATGGCGACAATAACTACTACTACTTCATTATAGACCACGTCTATCCAGGCTCTCCGGCTGCTAAGGCGGGTGTCAAACGTGGCGATATGATTACGATGATAAATGGTAGTTATATAACGAGTAACAACTATGCTGGTCTCTTCACAGCAATCCAAAACAACACAAAGCAGAGTTTCAAGCTAAAGCTTCAGCGTCAGACAACAGGTGAACACTTTACTGTTGATATCGCAAAGGCTCAGTATGATACAAGCCCAGTAGCCTATTACGAGGTGTTGGATGTCGAGGACAGAAAGATTGGATATTTGGCCTATACCAGCTTTGAGAGTGAGTACGATGAAGAGCTCCTCGTAGCACTTAAGGAGCTTGCTGCTCAGGGTGTCGAAGAGTTGATCCTCGACCTCCGTATCAACCGCGGTGGATCGGTCAACTCAGCGGCAAAGCTATGCTCGGCACTTATGCCAGCGACAATGGAGGGTAGCACACTCTGCACCCTTGTGCGTAACCCAAATAATAAGAGGACAAAGCAGTCATCGACCTTTAGCCTCACAGACACTGGTACGGTGTTGAGCCTTGAGAAGCTTACGGTGCTATGCTCTAACTACTCGGCTTCAGCCTCAGAGCTTGTTGTGATGGGTCTTCGTGGTCTCGATGTCCCTGTTACACTCATCGGCTCGCAGACCGAGGGTAAGAACTGCGGTATGGATGTGACACGCAAGAGTATCGGTAATAAGAACTTAGAGTTTGCTCCTATCACCTTTATGTGCTTCAATGCCAAGAACGAAGGCGATTGGGGTGAGGGTATCGTACCTGATGTAAACCTCAAGGAGGATAACGAATCGGGTCTTCGTGATGCTAACTATCCTATGCCTCGTGCCGACTGGGGTGACGAGGAAAAGGATATCGCTCTCCAGGTAGCAATCTCGAAAATTACTGGCAAGCCAATCAGCCAATCGGCAACACGCTCAATGGCCGTTGATGAGTATCAAGAGACGCTGGGCATCGAGTTGCCAGTGGAGGGTATTCGCCTATATCAAGAGTAACACAAACATACTAAAATAGAGGAATTATGACTTTACACAACTTCCTGAGCTATGGTGCATTGCTATTTGCAGCCATAGGTATTGTTGCCTGCACTGGTGCAACAAAGCAGAGTGATCCGATGGCTATCCCCGAGAAGCCTATCGAGGAGATGAGCTACACAGCTGAGAAGACAACCTTCGAGGTGTGGGGACCTACAGCTGAGAGTGCTGTGGTACGTCTCTACAATGGCGAGGAGCTAGTCGAGGAGATTGCTATGACTAAGGGTGAGTGCGGCCTTTGGACGGCTACGGCTGAGGGCGACCGTCGTGGTCAGCTCTATGCCTTCCAGCTCACTGTCGATGGCAAGCCTTTGAAGGAGACTGCGGGTATCTTTGCTAAGGCTCTTGGCGTGAATGGCGACCGAGGTGCTATTATCGACCTCAGCAACACCGACCCTGAGGGCTGGAGCGAGGATCGTAGCCCAGAGTTTAAGCCTGAGCACCGCGTGATCTACGAGATGCACTATCGCGATATGACTGCTCACGCGTCGGCTGGCAGCAACTACCCAGGTAAGTATCTCGGTATGGCTGAGCGTGGCACTCGCTCGGCTGAGGGTCTTGCAACAGGCCTCGACCACCTCGTGGAGATGGGTGTTACACACGTTCACCTCTTGCCTACAGCCGACTTTGGCTCTATCGACGAGTCGAAGCCTACTGATCAGTACAACTGGGGTTATGAGCCTAAGAACTATAGTGCTCCCGAGGGTACATACTCGACCGACGCTGCCGACCCTGAGGCTCGCGTGCGTGAGCTAAAGACATTGGTAAAGGCTATGCACGATGCAGGTCTTAACGTTGTCCTCGACGTTGTATACAACCATACTACATCGACCGAGAACTGCGGCTTTGAGCTCACCGTGCCAGGTTACTTCTACCGTATGCGTGAGGATGGCTCGTTTGCTGATGGCTCGGGCTGTGGCAATGAGACTGCGAGCGAGAAGCCTATGATGCAGAAGTATATCGTCGAGTCGTTGGAGTACTGGGTTAAGGAGTACCACATCGACGGCTTCCGCTTCGACCTTATGGCTATCCACGATATCGAGACTATGAAGCTCATTCGTGAGCGTCTCGAGGCTCTTAATCCAAATATCTTGCTCTATGGCGAGGGTTGGGCTGCAAGTGCTCCGTTGTACGACGAGTCGAAGCTCGCGTTCAAGCGTTATACCTATCAGATGCCTGGCGTAGGTGCCTTCTCGGACGATATCCGCAATGCGTTGCGTGGTACGCTTGACTTGTCGAAGGGTGGCTTCATCCACGGTGTTGAGGGCAACAAGGAGGCACTCAAGTTTGGTATCGCTGGTGGTGTTGAGCATCCTGAGGTCAACCACTCGGAGGCTGCTTGGTGTGCCGATCCTACACAGCATATCAGCTATGTGTCGTGCCACGATGACCACAATATGCGTGATCGTCTTGAGCACATCTCGCCAGAGGCTTCTGAGGCAGAGCTTCTCAGTATGGTTAAGCTTGCTCACTTTGGTGTCTTCACATCGCAGGGTATCCCATTTATCTTCTGCGGCGAGGAGATGTTCCGCTCAAAACACGGCGAGAAGAATACCTATAATATGCCAGATAAGTACAACGCCATCGACTGGTCGTTGAAGCACAACTATAACTCTCTGGTTGAGTATGTCAAGTCGCTTATCGCACTTCGCAAGGCTCATCCAGCATTCTCGCTCCAGACTGCTGAGCGAGTACGCGAGCACCTCTCATTCATCGAGAGTGAGAACACTGCTGCTGTAGGTTTTGTGCTCGATAAGTTGGAGGGTATCGACTCAGCAAAGCGTATCGTGGTGCTTATGAATGGCTCACGCGAGGCTACAGAGTTTGCAATCCCTGAGGGTAGTTACAAGTGGATCTC
This sequence comes from Alistipes sp., assembly GCA_017559425.1. Taxonomy (GTDB): domain Bacteria; phylum Bacteroidota; class Bacteroidia; order Bacteroidales; family Rikenellaceae; genus Alistipes. The sequence continues at coordinate 9,856 of JAFYSI010000114.1, read as the reverse complement.
GGATGGTGTCAACTGGTGGATGGATGGTGGTGAGGCTGTTGCTGCTGATGGCAAGCTCAGCGTAGCTCCTATCTCGGCAGTTGTCATCGCGGAGTTTTAAACTATCACACAGCATTTGAGAAATGTGGGGGTGTTCGACATTGTCGGACATCCCCACACTCTTTTGCGACGGTGTAATAGATGTCAAACGTGGGTTATATCGATGATGTAGCATAGGGTGTGCTGCGATTTGAGAAACTTTTTGTATCTTTGCTACAGACAACTATTAAAACACAATGAATATGAGACGAATGGGAATGCTGCTTATGGCGATATTGGTCTTTGTGATGTCGCTATCTGCACAGCAGCGTAGTGAGCAACTCCTGGAGAGAGGTTGGCGATTTACTCGCGAAGATAGCGAGGAGCATAGCCGTGTGGGTTTCGATGACTCAAAATGGCAGCAGGTGCGTGTGCCTCACGACTGGGCGATATATGGCCCCTTTAGCGTGAACAACGATAAGCAGAACGTTGCCATCACGCAGGATGGCCAGAAAGAGGCTATGGAGCACGCAGGACGTACCGGAGGACTCCCATTTGTGGGTGTTGGCTGGTATCGCCTCGACTTCGAGATTCCTCAGTTTGAGGCTGGAAAGCGAGCAATCATCATCTTTGATGGTGCTATGAGCCAGGCACGAGTATTTGTCAACGGTGCTGAGGTGGGCTTCTGGCCTTATGGCTATAACTCGTTCCACTTCGATATTACGGATTATGTCACAGCTGGTGAGAAGAATGTGCTCGCCGTGCGTCTTGAGAACGAGACCGACTCGTCACGATGGTATCCAGGTGCTGGTATCTATCGCAATGTCCACCTTGTGGTGGTAGATGATGTCCATATCCCTGTGTGGGGTACGCAGTTGACTACGCCCATTGTGAAGAGCGATGTGGCTCGTGTTGAGCTTCGCACAGAGGTTGCCTATCCTCGTGAGATGTCGGCAGACGTGCTTCGTATCGTTACTGAGATCAAGGATCGTGAGGGTAATGTTGTTGCACGAGCGGAGGATGGTGTTAGCTGCTATGATGACCGCTATTTTGAGCAGGTCTTCGACGTGGAGAATCCAGAGTTATGGTCTGTTGAGACCCCTGTGCTCTACACTGCCGAGTCTAAGCTCTATGTGGGTGACCAGCTCAAGGATGAGTACACAACACGTTTCGGTATTCGCACCATCGATATTATCCCCGAAAAGGGTATGTTTATCAATGGCGTGATGACCAAGTTCCGTGGCGTATGTAACCACCACGACCTCGGTCCTTTGGGTGCTGCAGTGAACGATGCTGCCATTCGCCGTCAGATTCGTATCCTCAAGGATATGGGTTGTAATGCCATCCGTACCTCGCACAATATGCCAGCTCCAGAGCTTGTTGAGGCGTGCGACGAGATGGGTATGTTGCTTATGCTAGAGACCTTCGACGAGTGGCAGACCGCGAAGGTCAAGAATGGCTATCACAAGTACTTCAACGAGTGGGCAGAGCGTGACCTTGTTAACCTTTTGCACCACTTCCGCAATAACCCAAGTGTTGTGATGTGGTGTATCGGTAACGAGGTGCCTGACCAGGGTGATAAGCTCTACGGTCCCAAGCTCTCGCGATGGTTGCAGGATATCTGCCACCGCGAGGACCCTACACGCCCTGTGACTCAGGGTATGGATCAGCCTCACAATGTGGTCTACAACAATATGGCTGCGGTGATGGATGTTGCGGGCTTCAACTACCGCCCACACCTCTACGGCAACAACTACTACGCCCTTCCTCAGCAGATTATCCTCGGCTCTGAGACTGCCTCTACGGTGAGTAGTCGTGGAGTCTATAAGTTCCCCGTTGAGCGTCGCTCGATGGCCAAGTATGACGACCATCAGGCATCGTCGTACGACGTTGAGCACTGCGGATGGTCAAATCTGCCTGAGGACGACTGGATGTGGCACGAGGACTACGACTGCTGCATAGGTGAGTTCGTGTGGACAGGTTTTGACTACCTCGGTGAGCCTACACCATACTATAGCGACTGGCCAAGCCACTCATCGCTATTCGGTATCGTCGACCTTGCGGGTCTTCCTAAGGATCGCTACTACCTCTATCGTAGCCACTGGAATAGTGAAGCAGAGACGCTCCATATCTTGCCACACTGGACCTGGCCAGGCCGTGAGGGCGAGACAACACCTATCTTTGTCTATACCAACTACCCATCGGCAGAACTCTTTATAAATGGTGTGAGCCAAGGTGTGAGAACTAAGGATCAGAGCATCAAGTTGGAGGATACGGCAACGCCAGAGGCTGAGAAGGCTCTCAAGCGTCAGGAGCGTTACCGCTTGATGTGGATGGATGTGAAATATGAGCCAGGCACAGTGAAGGTGGTGGCCTACAACGAGGCGGGCGAGGCTGTTGCCGAGAGTGAGATCTCGACAGCAGGCAAGCCACACCATATCGAGCTTGAGGTCGATAGAGCTACTATCAAGGCTGATGGTCGCGACCTTGCCTTCGTGATAGTTCGCGTTGTCGATAAGGATGGCAACCTATGTCCTAATGCCTCTAACGTGATTCGCTATGCGGTAAAGGGTGCTGGTTCGTATCGTGCTGGTGCTAATGGCGACCCTACATCGTTGGAGTTGTTCCACGAGCCACAGATGCGAGTATTTAGCGGTATGATGACCGCCATTGTTGAGAGTACTGAGAAGCCAGGCACAATAACTCTCACTGCAACAGCCAAGGGTCTTAAGTCGGCTTCGATAACTATTAAGACAGAGTAGCGTGAGCCACATAAATATAGGTCGTGGGTCTTGCAACGAACCTGTTGCAATGCCCACGGCTTGTTTTATGGCTTCGGACCGTGAAAAATCGATAGTCACGAGCTAAAGATTTATTGCGGGAAGGGTGATAAGTAGTGCAAAAATTTGTATATTTGTGCATTAGTAACAAAAAATGTATAGACTGCTATGGAGAGCAATAACATTGAAATCATTCAGATAAACATCTCGGGCGAGGATAAGCCTGGTCTCACATCGTCGCTCACGGGTATTCTTGCACGCCACGATGCCTTTATCCTCGATATCGGACAGTCCAACATCCACCAGTCGCTAACGCTTGGTATCCTCTTTATGACTACGCCTGAGCGTTCGGGACAGATTATGAAGGAGCTGCTCTTTAAGGCCTCGGAGATGAACATCACAATACGCTTTGAGCCTATCACCGTGGAGCAGTATAGCAATTGGGTGACGGGCCAGGGTAAGCATCGCTATATCATCACCCTTGTGGGTCGTAAGATTACAGCGGAGCACATATCGGCAGTGACAAAGGCTATATCGGACGAGGGACTAAACATCGACGATATCAACCGTCTGACAGGACGTATGCCTCTTGATGAGAACGAGCGTGCCCCAAAGACAAGTATCGAGTTCTCGGTGCGTGGAACACTATCGGACAAGGGTAGCTTCCAGCGCGCGTTGATGCAGATTGCCAACGACGGAGGTGTCGACATCTCGTTCCAGCGTGATGGCATCTTCCGCCGCTCACGTCGCCTCATCTGCTTCGATATGGACTCTACGCTAATCACCACTGAGGTTATCGATGAGCTTGCAGATCGTGCTGGCGTAGGCAAGGAGGTACGCGAGCTTACGGAGCGTGCTATGCGTGGCGAGATAGACTTCCGCGAGAGCTTCAAGCAGCGTGTCGAGTTGCTCAAGGGTCTCGACGTGGATGTTATGGAGGATATCGCACAGAAGCTCCCTATAACTGAGGGTGTCGACCGTATGATGACAATCCTCAAGCGTGTAGGCTACAAGACAGCCATCCTATCGGGTGGATTTACATACTTCGGCAACTACCTTAAGCGACGTTTTGGCTTTGACTATGTCTATGCCAACGAACTCGAGGTAGAGGATGGAAAGCTAACAGGACGCTACACTGGCGAGATTGTCGACGGAGCTCGCAAGGCCGAGCTATTGCGTCTCTTGTGCCAGTTCGAGAATATCGACATTCAGCAGTCTGTAGCTGTGGGTGATGGTGCTAACGACCTTCCGATGCTCAATATCGCTGGTCTCGGCATAGCCTTCCACGCAAAACCTAAGGTGCGTGCTACGGCTAAGCAGTCGATATCGACCGTAGGTCTCGATGGTATCCTCTACTTCCTCGGCTTGAAGGATTCGTGGGTTGAGGGTAAGAAGTAGCAGGCTGTGCCTATGCGACTGACGGTAGTGATACTCGTTATGCTCATCTGTGTAGGCTGCTACAACCACACAGATAGTCCGTTGTTGGATGTCACTCTGCCCAATCGCAGCGTAACTATAAGTCAACTTCAAGAGCTAACATCTCCTCTCGAGACTATGGTCATCGAGCAGGAGATTGTTGTTTTAGGACGGGTCACAGCAACTGACGAGGGTGGTAACTTCTATAAATCTATCGTTGTGGAGGATGAGACAGGTGCTCTTGAGCTACTTGTTGGCGAGTATAACCTCGCAAGGCTCTATCCCGAGGGCCTCACTCTTGCCCTTAGACTTCGTGGCTGTGCTGCGTGCTACCGTTATGGTGTTCTTCAGGTAGGTAGTAGTCGGGCGAGCTATGAGGCTGATGGGGTTGATTATTTGGAGTCTCGCGAACGTATCGATGAGGTGATAATCCGTGGTGATGATGTAGAGCCAATACCTCCAGCAAAGCGACAAATAGCGGAGTTTACAACTGCGGAGTGTGGCAGGCTTGTCGAGGTTGATAGCCTGATGCTTGTTGGCTCCAGCTCGATAGATACTCTTCAGGGCGAGACACTCGATATGGCACGCTGGAGAGGTTATGCACTATTTCGCGACAATAGAGGCGATACCTTGGTGGTCTACACACGCGAGTCTGCTGACTTTGCTATGTCGTTGATTCCGCACGAATGCCTCTCTCTAAGTGGTGTTTTGCAGTATGGCAAATATTCGTCTTTGGGAAACTATTATCAACTCAAGTTGCGTTATGCTGAAGATTGTGCGATATATTAGTCTTGCGTTGTTGCTCGTTTCGAGCTGCGATGTAGAACCATCGCAGCAGGGTAGTCGTCACGTTGCGATAGTCGACCTACACTCCTTGGCACGCGACAGGTCGCAACCTATAACTTCAGATATATACGTTGAGGGTTATGTTGTTGCCGTTGATCAGCTCTTTCGTGAGTTAGAGTATGCCATCGTCATTGATGATGGTAGTGCGGGCGTGGAGCTTAAGATAGATTGTCGGGATATTGGGGCAAAGATTCCGATGTTTAGCTACGTTCGCCTCAACTGCTCGGGGCTTAGCATAGGTCGTGAGGGCCGCCACGTTGTGCTTGGTGCATATCCGGAGGGTGAGTATGTTGTCGATAGATTGCCCGAATCGGAGATGTTTAACTATCTCCAAGGGCCAAATCTTGATATGGGTGCTCCTTGTCCGTATCGTCTAACGATTTCGGAACTCTCAACTGTGTCGTTGTTGAGCTATGTCCACGTCAATCATCTTAGGGTTGTTGATGAGGATCAAGGCAAGGCGTGGTGCGAGCCATTGACGGATGCTCCTAATAGCTATCGTACAACGCTTCGCCACTTTACTGATGGCGTTGATACTCTGGCGATTATCACTGCAGCAGGCTGTAGCTATGCTCAAGAGTCCGTGCCAGATGGAGAGTTCTCTACAGCAGGCATCTTGGAGTGGCGTGATGGCGATTATGCACTCCGCATCTCGGGGCATCAGATAGCTCCAGTCTATTGATCGATATTGCTTGACGCAGTTATTGTTGAATAAATAGGGGGTTGCTCGCAATGCGGACAACCCCCTATTGTGCTCTATGCTTTTATCTACTCTATGTCGCTATTATCGGTAATGATGTTTGCTGTCTGCCTCTTCTGCTGTGCCATATTGAGTGACGAGAGTACCGATTCGTAGTAGCTTTTCGAGAGTGGAATGCGTCGAATAGAGTCGTCGTCGAGTGTTATAAAGTGCATACGATGCTCCTCGCCAACGAATTGTATCTTGTTGATATTCACTATATAAGATCTGTGACAGCGTCTTAGGGCTGTTCCCTTAAGGCTCTCCTCGATACTCTTTGTACGACAGCGAAGTAGGTAGGTAGCAATCTTGTCGTTGTGTTTGTAGTTGACCTTGATATAGTTATCTTCCGACTCGAGGTAGTAGAGTGACTCCTCGTTGATGGTGAGGCGTAGTGTGCCGTTGTAGTCGTATAGGTTGATCATTCGTGGTGAACGGTCGTAGGCGGCAGCGTGGGTCACAGCCTCTTCGCGTCGCTCCTTCTCGTGCTTGGTCATAAGCTCAAGGCGTCGACACTCCTCTCTGGCACGTTGCAGCTGATAGGTTGCTGCCTCACACTCCTCGCATTTGGCACGATAGGCGGCATAGAAGAGTATCAATCCGTTGGGTATTGCCAGGATAAGTGTCACGCAGAATAGGGCACGCACACCAACACTCGGGTACGATACGCCTGGCTCGGCAAAGAGCGAGACGGTAAGCACGGTGTAGAGCAGCGAGATGGCGAGATTCTCGCACATCAGCCACCAGATATAGCGAATGATGGTCATCATATAGCGATCCTGCAAAGCATACATCAGCGAACGGCTGATGATGAGTATCACGATGGCTGCAACATAGAAGAGAATGGTGATAGAGAATTGCAATGTGTCGTTCGTGCCAAACCATACAGCCAGTGAGAATGGTTCGTAGACAACCATAAAGAGGGCAGAGAATGCAACGATGAATGCAATCATCACCGAGATGTATCTTCGAGAGATAAGATATTGGGGTATTTCTCTACTAATCATAGCTCTATTTTGCGTAGTTATGGCTACAAAAGTAGTAAAGTTTCAAGGTTTTTACAAAACTTTTACCACATATATGGCAAACTTACCACAAAATGCGTATTTTTGCCACAATTTTCGTGTGCGTATGCTCGCATAGCATATCTTTGCACCGAAATTCGCACAACGACGTTGGGAGCAGGACAAAATAAAGCTCCACAATTTTGCGTTTGTGACCTATGAGTTGAATAATAATTATTGAACTAACAAAATATTTCAGATGAAAATTATTGGAACAGGATCGGCACATCCAAAGTGTGCAGTAACCAACCAAATGCTTGAGCAGTTCCTCGAGACCACAGACGAGTGGATCACCGAGCGTACTGGTATCAAGGAGCGTTGCGTTATCTCATCAGAGAAACTCGAAGACTTGGCAGTGATTGCTGCTAACAAGGCTTTGGAGGATGCCAACCTTACTGCTGCCGACATCGACTTTATCATCTACTCGAACGTGGTTAACGAGTATGTGACTCCTGCGTTGAGTTGTATAATTCAGGGTAAGCTCGGTGCTACGTGTCCAACAGTAGATATCAACGCTGCGTGTGCAGGCTTTATCTTCGCTATGGATATGGCCGAGGATAAGCTCCAGTGCAAGAAGGCAAAGAATATCCTTATCGTATGTGCCGAGGAGCCATCGCGTATGGTGAGCTGGCAGAATCGTAGTACCTGCGTGCTCTTTGGTGATGGTGCTGGTGCTGCTGTGGTCACTGCTGGCGACGAGCTCAAGGCTATACGCCTCACAACATCGTCACTTACAGACGTGCTCTACTATCAGCGTACGCTCGAGCCAACACCGTACATCGACAAGGAGGAGAACTTCGAGCCTTTGGTGATGCGTGGTCGCGAGGTATTCAAGCACGCTGTGACAAACTCGTGCCGCGATATTCGCAAGCTCCTTGGTCAGACAGGTCTCGAGGCTAGCGACATCAAGTACTACGTCTTGCACCAGGCAAACCGTCGTATCATCGACTCTATTCGTAACTTCCTTGGCGTAGAGGAGGAGAAGGTGCCTCACAACGTGGAGCGTTATGGTAATATCTCATCTGCTGCCCTGCCAGCGTTGCTCGACGAGCTAAATCGCGGTGGTAAGTTGCAGAAGGGTGACAAGTTGGTGTTTAGTGCCTTCGGTGCTGGCTTCACAACGGGTGCTTGTGTCATCGAGTGGGCAAAATAGCATAATTTAGATTCAAGAGTATTAACTGCGTCGTATGACGTAAAAAATAGAGATTTAAAGATAAAATGGAACAGAGAGTTGTTATCACGGGTCTTGGTGCTATCACACCTGTGGGTAATCACACAGAGGATACTTGGAAGAACCTTGTGGAGGGTAACTGCGGTATCGACTTTATTAAGGGTTTGGACGAGTACAATCTTCCTGTTAAGGTTGCTGGCCAGATTAAGAACTTCGACCAGTCGGAGTATGAGCTTAATGCGGGTCTTGCACGTCGTAGCGATCGTTTCTGTATCTACGCAATGGCTGCAGCATCAGACGCTATGAAGGATGCAGGCTTGGTTAGCGGCGAGAATATCGATCCTGAGCGTCTTGGTGTCTACATCGGCTCTGGCATCGGTGGTATGGATACATTCGTAAACCAGACTAAGGTACTCTTGGAGGAGGGCGTAGGCCGCATCTCTCCATTCTTCGTGCCTATGATGATCTCGAATATCGCATCGGGTAATGTGGCTATCTCGCACAATGCTCAGGGTGTGTGTCTTCCAGTAGTGACTGCTTGTGCTACAGGTACTCACGCTGCGGGTGAGGCTTATCGTGCCATCAAGCACGGCTATGCTGATGCTATCATCACTGGTGGTGCTGAGGCTTCAGTTCACCCATTGGCTATCGGTGGTTTCGCTAATAGCAAGGCTTTGTCACGCTCGGAGGATCCTCTCCAGGCGTCATTGCCATTCTCGGCTGATCGCCACGGCTTCGTGATTGCTGAGGGTGCCGGTATGATGATCTTCGAGTCGTTGGAGAGTGCCCAGAAGCGTGGTGCTAAGATCTACGCTGAGGTTGTGGGCTACGGCAACAGCTGCGATGCTCACCACTTTACAGCTCCACGTCCTGATGGTATTCCAGCATCGCGTGCTATCAAGCAGGCTCTCGATGAGGCTCAGTTCGATGCAGAGAAGGATCTTCTCTACATCAATGCTCACGGTACTGGTACTCCACTCAACGATGCTGCTGAGACTAAGGCTATCAAGCTCGCAATGGGTGAGGAGGCTGCTAAGAAGGCTAAGATTACCTCTACAAAGTCTATCACAGGCCATATGCTCGGTGCTACAGGTGCTGTTGAGCTCATCGCCTCAGCATTGTCATTGTACCACGGTATTGTAACACCAACAATCGGTCTTACAAACCCAGACCCAGAGTGCGACCTCGACTACACACCTCTCAAGGCTGTTGAGGCACCTCTCACAGTGGCAATCTCTAACTCACTCGGCTTCGGTGGTCACAATGCCTGCGTAGCACTCCGCAAGTGGGAGAATAAGTAAAAACGTAAAACAAGAGATACAACTATGAAACTTCTTGAAGGAAAGGTAGCACTCGTAACGGGTGCAGGTCGTGGTATTGGCAAGGCTATCGCTTTGCGTTATGCCCAGGAGGGTGCCAACGTGGCATTCACCGATTTGGCTATCAACGAGGCTGTCGAGGAGACCGTTAAGGAGATTGAGGCTTTGGGTGTTAAGGCTAAGGCTTATGCCTCTAACGCAGCTAACTTCGACGAGACTCACGAGGTTGTTAAGCAGGTTGTCGAGGACTTCGGTCGTATCGACGTGTTGGTAAACAACGCTGGTATCACAAAGGATGGCCTTATGATGCGTATGTCTGAGGCTCAGTGGGATGCTGTAATCAACGTTAACCTCAAGTCGGCATTCAACTTCATCCACGCTGTAACACCTATTATGGCCAAGCAGCGTAGCGGCTCTATCATCAATATGTCATCTGTTGTGGGCGTGTCGGGCAACGCTGGCCAGTGCAACTACTCAGCATCTAAGGCTGGTATGATTGGTCT
>JAFYSI010000113.1 GCA_017559425.1 Alistipes sp. | reverse complement strand
GGGGCTTGTTGCCTGCTGGTACTGTTCTTAGCCACGTTACTGTATTGGAGGTTCCTGCTTACCACAAGCTCCTCGTTGTCAGCGATGTAGCTGTTCTTCCTTGCCCTAACTTCGAGCAGAAGTAGCAGATTGCTAAGTACCTCATCGCTACAGCAAATAACCTCGGTATCGAGCAGCCTAAGGTTGCTTTGCTCGCTCCATCTGAGCAGCTCCTTCCAAAGGTTGTTAGCTCTGTTGAGGCTAAGGAGCTCTCTGACCTCGGTCAGGCAGGTGAGCTTGGTAACGCTTTGTTCCAGGGTCCTTTGGCTTTGGACGTTGCTATCGACGAGGAGAGCGTTAAGATTAAGAAGCTCACTGGTCCTGTAGCTGGCGATGCTGACTGTATGTTGTTCCCTAACCTCGAGTCAGGTAACGTATTCTTCAAGGCTTGCTCTAAGTTTGGTGGTGCTGAGCTCGCAGCTATGGTTGCTGGTCCTACTGCTCCATGTGTATTGACTTCACGTGGTGACTCAACTAAGACTAAGCTCTACTCAATCGCTTTGGCTTGCTTGTCAGCAAAATAGTTTAACGCTAAATTGACGAATAATGGCTTACAATATTTTAACCATTAACCCTGGTTCAACCTCTACAAAGGTTGCTTTGTTCCAGGATATGGAGCAGGTCAAGACCTTGAAGCTCAGCCACTCTGCAGAGGAGATCGCTCGCTTCGCATCGGTTTCTGACCAGCTCGAGTGGCGTTTGGAGATTATCCTCGACGCCCTCAAGGCTGACGGTATTGACCTCAAGTCGTTGGATGCAGTTATTGGCCGTGGCGGTCTTATGCGTCCTATCGAGGGTGGTGTTTATCGCGTTGGCGAGACTATGATTGCCGACCTTACAGCTCCTAAGCGTCAGCACGCAAGTAACCTCGGTGCTCTCATCGCTCGTCGTATCGCTGACGAGGCAGGTGTTGAGGCTTATATCGCTGATCCAGTGGTTGTTGACGAGCTCCAGGATATGGCTCGCGTGAGCGGTATCAAGGAGTTGCCACGTCGCTCTATTTTCCACGCTTTGAACCAGAAGGCTATCGCACGCCGCTATGCTAAGGAGGTGGGTCGTCCTTACGAGGAGCTCAACCTTGTAGTTGTGCATATGGGTGGTGGTATCTCAGTATCAGCACACTGCCAGGGTCGTGTTATCGACACTAACAACGCTTTGGATGGTGATGGTCCAATCGCTCCAGAGCGTGCAGGTACTCTCCCTGCAGGCGACTTGGTAGACCTCTGCTTCTCAGGCAAGTACGACAAGGGCGAGATCAAGAAGTTGTTGGCTGGTAAGGGTGGTCTCGTTGATCACGTTAACTGCAACAACGTTCAGGAGCTCAACGAGGTACGTGCTGCAGCAGGCGACAAGGAGGCACGCTTTATGCTCGACACTATGTCATACTCAGTAGCTAAGTTCATTGGCGAGATGGCAGTGGTACTCAAGGGTAAGGTTGATGCTATCCTTCTCACTGGTGGTATCGCTTGGAATGACTGCGTTAACGACATCATCGTTGACTACTGTAAGTTCCTTGCACCTATCAAGATCTACCCAGGCGAGAACGAGCTTGAGTCGTTGGCAGAGAATGCACTTCGCGTTCTTAAGGGCGAGACAACAGCTAAGGAATACTAATAAAGTTATCTATTCGGCTCTTTTGGCATCTGCCTTGTCAGCCAAATGCTCATTTACGCAGAGTAAACTCCGCTTTGTCTGACTGTTGAGCAGCTTCAAAATAGCTCGAATATCTAACTCTATGGGAACCGCTCAATTTTAACCTATAATTCTTATAGGATGAAAATTTTGATTATCAACGGTGCGAACCTCAATCTCTTGGGGCGTCGCCAACCCGAGATATACGGACACGAGAGCTTCGAGGACTACCTCGGAGCTCTTCGTGCACGTTACTCGGAGCATACCATCGACTACTACCAGTCGAACATCGAGGGTGAGCTTGTCGACGCACTTCAGCGTGCCGATGCGGAGTACGATGGTGTGGTGCTTAATGCTGGTGGCTACACCCACACCTCTGTGGTGTTGCGTGATGCCATCGCCGCAATCTCGACACCCGTTGTCGAGGTACATATCTCGTCAATACTTGCTCGTGAGGAGTTCCGCCACATCTCGCTCATTGCTCCCGTCGCTGTGGGTAGCATTATGGGCTTTGGTATGGAGTCCTACCGTCTTGGTGTTGAGCATCTTATAGGTTAGTGTATGGCAGAGCAGAAGTTGGAGCATAAGGTCGCCTCGGGCGTTGCGTGGAGCTTCTCGGAGAAGCTTCTCACGATGATTATCCAGATGGTCGTGAGCATCGTCGTGGCACGTCAGCTTATGCCCTCAGACTTCGGCATTATGGCCATTATGACCTTCTTTACCTCGGTCGCTTTGGCTATCGTCGATAGCGGCTTTTCGCAGACGCTAATTCGCAAGGCTGAGCCCTCGGAGGAGGAGTATCGCTCGGTGTTTGGCTTCAACGTCGTGGTATCGTTGGTTCTGTATGTGATTCTTGTCGCTATTGCGAAGCCTCTTGCCACGCTCTATGAGAGTCCTGCGATTGCCGATATTGCCCCCGTGCTCTTCCTTGTTCTGCCCATCAACTCGCTCTGCGTGGTGCAGACTGTGATGTACACCCGCGAGTTCCGTTTTGCACTCCTCTCAAAGATTGTCTTTATCTCGTCTTTGGTAAGTGGTGTTGTGGCCGTCGTGATGGCCTTTATGGGCTTCGGAATATGGAGCTTGGTGGCTCAGCGACTTCTTCAGATGGGTATTAAGGCGGCAGCCTTCTGGCTGTTGAGGCGTTGGCGAACCACAGCACGATTTAGTCTCGAGGCGTTGCGTACGATGGCACCATTCAGCCTTAGACTGCTCGCAACAGACCTTATCGCATCTATTTACAACAACGTGGCACAACTCTTTATCGGCAAGATGCACACTACTGCCACGTTGGGATATTACTCTCAGGCACAGAAACTTAAGGATCTGCCTGTGACCTCTACTGTGCAGGCTGTGCAGGGAGTGACCTATCCTGCACTCTCAAAGATTGCCGATGACAGAGAGAAACTTCGTGATGGCTATCTTCGCATCCAGCGACTTCTTTCGTTTATTATCTTCCCCGCTATGCTCGGCTTTGTGGCTATTGCCGACGATATGTTCCTCTTGCTGCTCGGTGAGAGGTGGATGCCCACAGTGCCATATTTCAAGATTCTCTCGCTCTCGGGACTCTTCTATCCCCTTGCTGTTGTGTCGTACAACGTGCTCAAGGCCCGTAGCGATGGCCGTGTGATTCTGCGTCTCGAGATCGTTAAGCGTATGGTTATGACTGCGGTGTTAGCACTAACTATTCCGCTGAGCGTTGAGGCTGTGGCGTGGGGAATGACCGCTATGGCCGCCGTTGAGTTTTTGCTCAATTCGGCTACGGCACTTAGGTATCTATCAACCACGGCACGCTCCATTCTTCGTGCTGTCGTCCCATCACTGCTTCTTGCACTGATAATGTTCGCAATTCTTTTGATTGTTACTCCATATCTCGCTTCGCTCCACGTTGCTTGGCGTCTTATTCTCGAGATTTTTATCGGTGGTGTGATATATTTGCTCTCTGCGTGGCTCTATAGAGTAAAGGCTCTTCGTGAGGGCCTTATGCTCCTTCGCGAGCTTGTTAATCGTGGGTAGCGTGAGGCGTTGAGCCTCGATAAGCGACCTCGAGGATAGTGAACCATAAAAATATATACAACTATGAAACGTCTATTTTCTTATTTGGCCGTAGCAGCCGCTCTTCTTTGCTCTGCGGGCACACTCTCAGCACAGACAAAATTGAAAGCTCCCGTACGCCAGGGTTGGGATTGCACTACTGAATTTTATAAGATTGGCACCCAGGTATATGGTTTTCAGAATGATCCGCTATATGGCGATATTGAGTCTATCGAGGAGACATTCTATAAATATGTTGGTGTTGATGATAGTGGCAATGCGGTCTATGATACTGAGAATGCACCGAGGACCATCTACACCTTTAATAAACGTGGCGATGTTGTCTCGAAGAAGGTGTATAATGAGAACGGAGAACTTGTTGATTCCACAGTCTGGGAGTATGATGCATCGGGTCGTGTGGTTAAGGAGCAGTTTGCACGTGGTTGGAGTTATTGTAAAACTTATAAATATAACTCTGCTGGCCTTCTAAGTAGCCACTTTTATGAAAGCGATGAATTTCCTAGTTATGAAGGCAATTATGTATATGATAGCCGAAACAATTTAGTTAAGATATATTCGGACTTTGATGGTTATAAGTATGTAGGCTACGAAGCTAAGTATGATGCACAGAATAGGCTTATTTCGGTCATAACTCGTGATGAGTTTGTAAGTGAATATCGTCAATCGTATAAGTATGATAAATTTGGCAGAGTGGTTAAGGCTGACTATGTGTACACGGTTGAAGTGTGTGAGTACGATGCTAAAGGTAATATCTTAAAAGTTTGCTCAGAGGATAATGATGTGAAGTATTCATTTATCTATAGCACAGATGGTGTATTATGTGGAGTGAAGAGTAATGAGAGATCACATATTTTTGAACTTAATTCAGATGGTAGGCCCATAATGAGCCTTTCTGGTGACCAGCTTAGTAGTCTTGAAACCTATGAGTATGACGAATATGGTAATATCGTGAAGATCTACTACTGCCCAGAGGGTTATATGGAGCGAAAAATTAAGTACCGTAAATAGAGGGACTAACCACATTACACTGATAACTTAAACTAACTAAAACTAACCTATGAAAAGCATATTCTCTTATTTGGCTGTAGCAGCCGTTGCCCTCTTGTGTGTGGGCACACTCTCGGCACAGACCTCAAAAACAAAGGCTCCCGTACGCCAGGGCTGGCCGAGCAGCATTGAGATTGCAACCATAGCAGGTGTGCCACTTACCATCGAATGTGACCCTCTCTATGGCGATGTTGAGTCGATCGAGGAGATCTGCTACGAGAGTTGCTATATTGCGGAGGATGGCAGCATTCTCAGCGATGCTATAAGGTTGCCATATCGCAAGGTATATCGCTTTAACGATCGAGGTGATGTTGTCGAGATGATTGAATACGACGTCTCTTTCATCGTTAATAGTATAGTTTATGAGTACAATAACCTTGGTCTTTTGGCCTCTAAGACTGAGTATGAACCTAGCTACGGATGTGTGGTAAACACTTACAAGTATAACGATAAGAATCAGCTTGTCAGTGATACAGTGCAGTATATGGAGTCTGATAATGAGACCAGCTTGAGCGAAACTATTTATGAGTACGACGATGCCGGAAATATTGTTGCCAGCAAAAAGATATCTGATGATTTTTTCAAACTGATCACATATACCTACGATAGTGCCAATCGCTTAACTGAAGAGTGCGAGTATTATAGCCAGGATTGCCTATACCCATTTACCAGCACATACTACACTTACGACAAAATGGGTAGAGTGAAAGGCTGTCAAGAGGTTGCAGTAACTGCCCCTGCTTGTTACAATCTTATGTACACTTATGATGCTCACGGTAGACTTGATGCTATTGTAGATTCCTGCTTTGACTCTCAAAAACGTATGGTCTACAACTCGGCGGGTATGCTCTGCGGATACAAAGTGGAGTGTCCCGATGGAACCTGTTCTTTGAAGAGGGTGTATACCATTGATGATAATGGACTTGTTACCGAGTTGGAGCTAATTGAAAATGAAGCTCTTCGTTTATGCTACAGTCGCGATGCTCGAGGTAATATCGTGAAGATTCGTGTCTCAAATATGTATCTCGACAATAGTGATCATATCTGCACATACATTCGTAATATCACATATCGCAAATAGTGAGACGCAGATTGTTTGTTGAGGCTTCGTTGAAGTATGCCACTGGCCTTCTGGGAGTTGGGCTTATGCTCTTTCTCCCAGCGGGCTCGCTTGGCTTTTGGCAGGGGTGGCTGCTGATGGGCACACTCTTTGTGCCAATGTTCATTGCGGGTGTGGTGCTTGTCGTAAAGTCGCCAGAGCTGCTACGAAAGCGTCTTAGTGCTAAGGAGCGTAATGCCACCGAGCGAGGTGTTGTCAAGCTCAGTGGGTTGTTGTTTGTCGCAAGCTTCGTCGTTGCGGGCCTTAACTGGCGTTATGGCTGGCTGCTACTCCCCGACTGGGCAGTGTGGGTTGCTGCAGCCATATTGCTTTTGTCCTATCTTGCCTACGCAGAGGTGATGCGTGAGAATGCCTACCTATCGCGTATTGTCGAGGTTGCTAAGGGTCAGTGTGTTGTCGATACGGGTCTCTATGGCGTGGTGCGTCATCCGATGTATACCGCCACCACGCTTCTCTTCCTTGCGATGCCTATTGTCTTGGCCTCGCCAATCTCGTTTCTAGTAATGCTCCTCTACATCCCGCTCATTATCCTTAGAATCAACGATGAGGAGGCTCTCCTTCTCCGTGAGCTCGAGGGGTATGCTGACTATTGCCAGCGTGTTAAGTATCGACTTATACCTTTTGTATATTAGAAGTGTGTGAAACCCTTGAGGTCTAACTCCGAGGGTTCGCCATTTTCAAGCCATAGGAGAGTATAGCCCTCGGTTATGCGACCTATGGCTGTAAGACTTGTGCCTGTGGCGTTGAGGAGTGCTGCGGCAACCTCCTCAAATTTGTCGTGTGCCACGGTGAGCAGTAGCTCGTAGTCCTCACCTCCCGTTGTGGCAAAGCGGATGTCATAGTCAGTAGGTATCTCTCGAAGCTCAATCTCGGCACCTACCGCCGATTGCTCCATAATATGCTTGATGTCCGAGGCTATGCCATCTGAGATGTCCATCATTGCGTGTACCGCCTCTTGAGAGCCTAAGAATTTGCCCTCCGCGATGCGTGCCTGACCACGTCGATGTGCCTTTGCTGCTGGGGTATTGAGATCACCAAACATAATGTCTACCAATCCCTTCGATGATACTCCGAGGTTGCCCGTGACGCAGATAATGTCCCCCACTTTGGCTGCCGAGCGACGCTTGATACAGCTCTTTGGCACACGGCCAATGGCCACAACGTTGATCGCTATCTTGTCGCGTGAGGCTGTGGTATCACCGCCAACGAGTGCTATGCCATACTCCTTGCAACCCTCGTAGAATCCACGCATAAAGCCCTCTACCCACTCGCCCTGTGCCGACTCGGGTAGCGATAGGCTTAGCAGCGTTGCTGTGGGTGTTGCACCCATAGCCGCCACGTCGCTGATGTTTACCATAAGTGATTTGTAGCCCACCTCCTCGGCCGATGATGCACCACGCAAGAAGTGCACATCCTCGATAAGCATATCTGTTGACATCACAAGTGTGTCGTCGCCCACGGGGAGCACTGTGCAGTCGTCACCAATAGGCTCAAAGCCGTGGTGGGGTAGCGAGCCAAAGGTCTTGGCTATGTCGCCGATAAATGAAAATTCTGTCTTCTTCATACGGCAAAGGTATGATAATTTACCTATAAAAACAAATAGGAGTAGACCCTAAGGCCTACTCCTACTCCTCGATATCAGCTCTCTCTTAGTTGAGCTGGATGCGATATGCTGCACGCACGTTGTAGTTATAAGTCTTGTATGGCTCAAGACATACAACGCTATCTTCCATAAATGCAACGAGCTCGATCATATCATCTGAAGTCTCATTTGATGACCAGTAGTAGGTCTAATTAAATGGCTCGCCACCGTTGCTTGAGAGAAGATTGTTGTAACTCTTCATTGTGCTGCAGTCGAACGAGTGAGTACCGCCGCTTACTGCGTCCCACATCCACTGCAACTCAGTTGATGATGGCATAAACCAACCCTCGCCGTGAGCTACGCACCACTGCGCTGCAGGGTACTTATCAGGGCTTGTGCCGTTGCGGAGCATATCCTCAGTGTTCCAGTCGCCACGACCTGATGCACAGTTGCACCATACGTTCTCGGTTGACCACTGCAAGTACTCCTCATCCATAGAGAAGAAGTATGCCCAGTTGTTACCCTGATTATCGGCCTTGATAGCGTATGCTACGCCC
>JAFYSI010000015.1 GCA_017559425.1 Alistipes sp. | reverse complement strand
GCGTTCTCAGCGTACTTTACAATGGTATCGTTGATAGAAGCACCGATGAGCAACTCCTTCTGCATGCGCTCCTCAGATGTAGAGGTGAGCTGTGTAACAGCGATAAGGAGTGGTCGAGTGCCATCCTCGCGTGTGAGACCCTCGATAGCTGCCTTCATCATATCGACAGTACCTGCAGCGTGTACGTTGGTCATATCTACGTCGAGGTTGCGAAGCACCGACATAGCCTTCTTTACGGTGTTTGGAATATCGTGAAGCTTGAGGTCGAGGAAGATGCGGTGACCACGCTCCTTGATTGTGCGTACAATCTCTGGACCCTCAGCATAGAAGAGCTCCATACCAATCTTCACAAAGGGCTTACGTCCAGTGAACTTATCAAGGAAGTTCAAGGTCTGCTCCTTACTACTAAAATCGCAAGCAATAATTACATCACGCTTACTCATATCTCTAAAGTTTTATTTGGTTAATCAATTATTTTACAATGCCGATGATGTCGCTCAAACGCTCGATGCCGAGACGCTCCATCTCGCGAGGAAGTGCCTCGATGATCTCCTTAGCAGCATAAGGGTTCTTGAGGTTTGCAGCACCCACCTGAACAGCTGTAGCACCAGCCATCATCATCTCGATAACGTCCGATGCCGAGCTCACGCCACCGCAACCCATAACTGGAATGTTACAAGCGTTAGCCACCTGGTAGACCATACGAACAGCCACTGGGAAGATAGCGTCGCCCGAGAAGCCACCCATCTTATTTGCGATCACTGGCTTGCGGCGAACGGTGTCGATACGCATACCGAGCAATGTGTTAATCAAGCAGATGCCATCCGCACCAGCCTCCTCGCAAGCACGAGCAATAGCCACGATATCGGTAACATTAGGACTGAGCTTGATGAATACTGGCTTCTTGGTCACGGCCTTTACGCGACGAGTAACCTCAGCAGCCGACTCAGGTTGTGTACCGAAGCTCATACCGCCATTGTGTACATTTGGGCAAGATACGTTAACCTCGATGATCTCGACCTGCTCCTCCTTATCGATCTTTGCACAGCACTCCTCGTACTCCTCCAATGAGAAACCGCTGATATTGGCAATGATAGGGTTGTGGAAGATCTCTCTAAGGTGTGGAAGTTCCTCAGTGATAACCTTGTCGATGCCTGGATTCTGCAAGCCTACAGAGTTGATGAGGCCTGATGAGCACTCAGCGATACGAGGTGTTGGGTTGCCAAAACGAGCATCGCGTGTAGTACCCTTGAACGAGATTGCACCGAGGCAGTCGAGGTCGTAGTAATCTGCGAACTCACGTCCGAAGCCAAATGTTCCCGATGCTGGAATAACTGGGTTGATGAGCTTCACGCCGCAAAGCTCAACCGATGTGTCAAAGTGCTTTACCATACAATCTCATCACGTTTTAATACTGGACCATCCTTGCAAATACGCTTGTTGCCATACTTAGTCTTGCAGGTGCAACCCATACAAGCACCAAAGCCGCAACCCATTCTCTCCTCGAAGCTATACTCGCCATCGCACTCAGTTGCAGCGTACAATGCCTTGAGCATTGGCAGAGGACCACAGGTGTAGAGGTAGTCAAACTCCACGTTATTCTCCTTGATAGCGTCGGTTACAAAGCCCTTTGTGCCGAGTGAGCCATCAGCCGTTGAGCAGTATACATCTACGCCCAAAGCTTTGAACTCCTCAGCGTAAAATACCTCGCTTGCGGTGTTGAAACCCAAGATCACGCTTGGCTTCTTACCCTCTGAAAGAAGTCGCTTGCAGAGGTTGTAGAGTGGGGGAACACCCACACCACCACCAACAAGAAGTGGACGCTGGGCATCATTCTCCGTAGAGAAGCCGTTGCCGAGGCCTGTGAGGATGTCGAGCTTCTTGCCTGGCTCCATCTCACGCATCTGCTCTGTGCCGCTACCCACCACCTTATATATAATAGTTACGGTCTGAGCATCGTAGTCAGATACAGAGATTGGACGACGAAGATACTTGCCCTCAAGCTCGATGTTGATAAACTGTCCCGAACGGGTGATATACTGGGTATCTCCCTCCAACACCATACGGTAGACCGCAGGTGTTAGAGGTTCGTTACTCACGATTGTATAGATATCTCTCTTGTACATTATTCAGCGTCGATTGTCGATACACCCAAAGTGATCTCCTCCAATACGTCGAGAAGCACGTTTACAGTCTCCAATGCTGTGAAGATTGTAACGTTGTTCTCAACGGCACAACGACGGATGTCGTAGCCATCGAGGCGAGCACTATTCTGGTTGATATCGATGGTGTTGATAACATAGTTAACGTGACCCTTGCGGATAGAGTCGAAAATCTCTGTAGAACCCTCAGAGAGCTTCTTGAGCATACGTGTGCGGATGCCATTCTCACGCAAGAAGGTAGCTGTACCGCTTGTAGCCTCGATGTTGAAGCCGAGCTCGTAGAAGCGGCGAATCATAGGCAAGGCACGTGGTTTATCTGCATCGGCGATAGATACGAAGATTGTACCGTAGTTTGCAATGGTCATACCTGACGACTGCAATGACTTGTACAACGCACGACGCAACGATGAGTCGTAACCGATAGCCTCACCTGTAGACTTCATCTCTGGAGAGAGGTATGAGTCTACACCACGAATCTTGGCGAATGAGAAGGCTGGAGTCTTAACATACCAACGCTTCTTCTCCTCTGCGATAATCTTGTCAACGCCCTGCTCGCGGAGTGACTTGCCGAGCATAACGTTTGTCGCAATCTTGGCCATAGGCATACCTGTAGCCTTAGAGAGGAATGGAACGGTACGTGAAGAGCGTGGGTTAACCTCGATGACGTAGACCATATCGTTGTCATCGGCGATGAACTGGATATTGTACAAGCCGATGATGCCAATCTCTTTGCCAAGACGGATTGTGTAGTCGATGATGGTATCCTTAACCTTCTGGCTTACGCTGAATGTTGGATATACGCTGATTGAGTCACCAGAGTGTACACCTGTACGCTCAACGTGCTCCATAATACCTGGGATGAAGACATTCTCGCCGTCACAGATAGCGTCAACCTCAAGCTCCTTACCCATAATATACTTATCCACCAACACTGGCTGATCCTCGTTAACCTCTACGGCTGTCTTGAGGTAGTGACGCAAAGCCTCCTCGTTAGATACGATCTGCATTGCACGACCACCAAGAACGTAGCTTGGACGTACCAATACTGGGTAGCCGATGCGAGTAGCGGCTGCAACACCACGCTCGATGTCGGTGATAGCCTCAGCATCTGGCTGTGGGATGCCAGCACGACGCATAATAGCCTCGAAGCACTTGCGGTCCTCTGCATTGTTGATAGCCTCGATACCAGTACCGATAATCTCTACACCGAGGTCTGCCAAAGGCTTAGCAAGGTTGATTGCTGTCTGACCACCGAGCGATACCACAACACCTGTAGGTTTCTCAAGCTCGATGACGTTCATAACATCCTCTACGGTGAGAGGCTCGAAGTAGAGCTTGTCGCTTGTTGTGTAGTCGGTAGATACGGTCTCAGGATTGTTATTGATGATGATAGCCTCGTAGCCAGCCTCACGGATAGCCCAGATAGCGTGAACTGTAGAGTAGTCGAACTCGACACCCTGACCGATACGGATAGGACCAGAACCGAGTACAACGATCTTCTTGCGATCAGTTACTACAGACTCGTTCTCCTGCTCGTAAGTAGAGTAGAGGTATGGAACCTTCGACTCAAACTCAGCAGCACAAGTATCAATCATCTTATATACTGGGAAGATGTTGTTCTCCTTGCGGAACAAGAATACCTCGCTCTCGGTCATATCCCACACGCGGCCAATATACTTGTCGCTAAAGCCCATACGCTTAGCATCCTTCAATGTCTCAACGTCGCGAACATTCTCCTTTACGAGCTTCTCCATCTCGACGATGTTCTTAATCTTCTCGAGGAAGAACATATCGATCTTGGTGTTGTCGTAGACGTGTAGGAGGTCTACACCGCGACGTAAGAGCTCTGCGATAGCGTAGATACGGTCGTCGGTACCCTTGCGGATGTATGCCAAGATGCCTTCGATTGACATTGTGTCGAACTTCTTGTGGTAGATGTGGCATACGCCAGTCTCAAGCGAGCGGATAGCCTTGAGCAAACCCTCCTCGAACGTACGGCCTGCCGACATAACCTCACCAGTAGCCTTCATCTGTGTGCCGAGCTCGTTCGATGCATTGCTAAACTTGTCGAATGGGAAGCGGGCAACCTTTGTTACGATGTAGTCCAATGCAGGCTCGAAGCTTGCAGGGGTGTTGGCAATCATAATCTCGTCGAGGGTCATACCTACAGCAACCTTTGCTGTTACGCGAGCGATAGGGTAGCCACTTGCCTTTGATGCAAGAGCTGATGAGCGGCTCACGCGAGGGTTAACCTCGATGATGAAGTATTTGAACGATAGTGGGTCGAGTGCAAACTGAACGTTACAACCACCCTCAATCTTGAGTGCACGGATAAGCTTCAAGGCACTTGAGCGGAGCATATTGTACTCCTTAGCTGCAAGTGTCTGGCTTGGAGCAACCACGATAGAGTCACCAGTGTGGATACCTACTGGATCGACATTCTCCATCGAGCAGATAGCGATAGCCGTATCGTTGTTATCACGCATTACCTCGAACTCAATCTCCTTGTAGCCCTTGATGCTCTTCTCGACAAGTACCTGGTGGATAGGCGAGAGTGCCAACGCGTTACGCATAACGTCGCGAAGCTCCTCCTCGTTGTCCGCAAAACCACCACCTGTACCACCGAGCGTAAACGCTGGACGGAGAACTACTGGGTAGCCAATCTCATTAGCAGCCTCAACACCCTCCTCGATAGAGTTTGTGATGCGTGAAGGGATCACTGGCTCACCAATACGCAAGCACAACTCCTTGAACAACTCTCGATCCTCTGCCTCCTCAATAGAGGTGAACGATGTACCAAGAATCTGAACACCACACTCCTCAAGAATACCCTTCTTGGCGAGCTGCACAGCGAGGTTAAGACCTGTCTGACCACCGAGACCTGGCACGATGGCATCAGGACGCTCGTAGCGGATGATCTTAGCAACATACTCGAGTGTGAGTGGCTCCATATATACCTTGTCGGCGATATGGGTATCTGTCATAATGGTTGCAGGGTTAGAGTTGACAAGGATTACCTGATAACCCTCCTCCTTAAGTGCGAGACACGCCTGTGTTCCGGCATAGTCGAACTCGGCAGCCTGACCAATCACGATAGGGCCAGAGCCGATAACCATAACTTTCTTAATATCTGTTCTCTTAGGCATTTTTCTGCTCCTCCATCAATTTAATGAATTTATCAAAAAGGTATGTGTTGCTTGCCTCAGGCGTGCAATCTGGCTGATACTGTACTGAGAATACCTTGTCAACTACGGACTCTACACCAGCGACGGTGTTGTCGAGAAGGTTACGGTGAGTAACAGTGAGGTTTGTGCCTGCCAACGACTCCTCGTTAACTACGAAGTTGTGGTTCTGTGACACAATCTCGAGCTTGCCATTCTCAAGGCACTTTACAGGGTGGTTAGCACCGTGGTGACCAAACTTCAGACGCTCGTTTTTAGCACCAAATGCTGAAGCGATAATCTGGTGGCCAAGGTCAACACCGAAGATTGGCAACTTGCCACGAAGAGCCTTCACTGCCTCACCAACCATTGGGACATTTGCTGGGTCGCCAGGACCATTCGATACGAATACACCATCTGGGTTGAATGCCATAATCTCCTCAGGAGTTGAGTTGAAAGGCACGATAGTTACGTTACAACCCTTAGTGTTGAGCTGACGGATAAAGCTATACTTGATACCGCAGTCGATAGCCACTACATCCCACTTGTGATTAGGCGTACGTGAGAACCAACGCTTCTTGCAGCTGATACGCTCCACAAGGTTGTTGCAAGGTGCACTTGTGCGGATGAGCTCCAAAGCCTCAGCAGTAGGTGTGTTGATGTCGACGATAACAGCCTTCTGAGCACCCTCGTTGCGGATGATACGAGTGATCATTCGAGTATCCACGCCGTGAATACCTGGAATGTCGAGCTCCTCGAAGGTCTCGTTCATAGTCTTTGTGTAGCGGAAGTTGCTTGGGGCCTCGCACAACTCGCGAACAACCATACCGCCCATAGTTGGGAACTTACCCTCGAAGTCCTCGTCCATAAAGCCGTAGTTGCCCATAAGAGGGTAGGTCATCACAACAATCTGATCGGTGTACGTAGGGTCGGAAACAATCTCCTGGTAGCCCACCATTGAGGTGTTGAACACAAGCTCGCAAACCGTAGTGCGGTTTGAGCCGAATCCATAGCCTGGAAACTCCTTGCCATTCTCAAGTACAAGTTTCTTGGTAAAAGGTTTCATTACTCTCTTGTTTATATTATTTGTTGTTATTTTCGTAAACTACTTCGCCACGGTGAATTGTCATCGCCACATCACCTACCATCTCGCGGCCATCGAACATCGTAATCTTGCCAAGCGAGAAGAATTTGCTGCTGTCCACTCTCCACTCACGCTCTGTGTTGAGTAGAACAATGTCGGCACGGTCGCCTGGGTTGATACCGCCCTCGATGCGGAATACTTTGCGAGGGTTGATCGACATAAGCTCCACAAGACGCTCAAGTGTGATAACACCGGTCTTCACGAGGTGTGTGTTCATCGCAGCAAATGCCGTTTCAAGACCCACAATGCCCATAGCACTATCCTTCAATCCGCGTGACTTCTCCTCAATGCTGTGTGGGGCGTGGTCAGTGGCAATCATATCGATTGTGCCATCCTTGATACCCTCGATTAAGGCTGCACGGTCCTCGACTGAGCGGAGAGGTGGGTTCATCTTCCAGCGAGCATCCTCCTGGAGGTCCATATCGGTGAAGATGAGGTAGTGAGGGCCTGTCTCGCAGGTAACCTTCACACCACGAGCCTTAGCCTGGCGGATAAGTTCTACGGTCTCCTTTGTTGAGATGTGACATACGTGGTAACGACAGCCAAGACGCTCCGCAATCTCGATATCGCGACGTACTTGCTCCCACTCACTCTTTGAGCAGATGCCCCTGTGGCCGTGCTCGCGAGCATACTCGCCATCGTGGATGTAGCCACCGAAGAGAAGCTCCTCCACCTCGCAGTGAGCTGCGATAAGCTGGTCGTATTTCACAGCCTCGCTCATTGCTCGCTCCATCATAGAGTCGTGCTGTACGCCACTACCGTCATCCGAGAAGGCACACACCTTACCAACGAGCGATGCGATGTCGACAAGCTCTTCGCCCTTGCGGCCGATGGTGATGGCTGCGTAGGGTAGTACCTCGATCTTAGCGTCGCGGTCGATGATGTCCTGCTGAACCTTGAGGTTCTCAACGCTATCTGGTACTGGGTTGAGATTAGGCATTGGACACACGGTTGTGTAGCCGCCGCGTGCTGCCGCCATTGTGCCTGTCTCGATACGCTCCTTGTAGCCAAATCCTGGCTCACGAAGGTGAACGTGTACGTCGACAAATGCTGGTGCAATAGTGAGACCTGAAGCGTCGATTATGCGATCTTCAGCTCCTGCCTCAATCTTATCAGCAACCTCAGCAATGCGACTGTCGATAATTGCAATCTCTTTATTTCCAGCTCCTACCACAGAGCCATTCTTGATGATAGTCTTGGTCTTGCTCATATTATAAAAAACAAGCGGCCCATAGAGCCGCTAAAATCAATTAAAAACAGTAATACTAAGTGAGTTGAAACGACGACAAACGCTCGACTGCGCGTCACGCTTGTTGCAGTAAGAGTGTATGTTGTTAGTACGTCTCATAGTTTTATATAAATTTGTGCAAAGGTAAGTATTTTTTATGAGCCTTGCAACAGTTTTGTGCCCTTATTTTGATATTTTTTATAGATTTTTTCAAGGTCGTCTCGAGTGGTGCGTAAACATTAGTTTAAAGTTTTTTGAATTTCGTAAAAACTTACCTATTTAAATTTATTAATTTTTTAAATAATGTTTTGTTTGGTTCACGAAATTTTTACTACTTTTGTGTGAATTTTTCTAAGATGCTAGCAATGTTAGAATATTTAATCGTCTGTCCCTTTGTTTTTCTGGGTGGTTTTGTTGATGCTGTTGCTGGTGGCGGTGGTCTAATTTCGCTTCCCGCCTATATGATTGCAGGCCTCTCTCCGATTGATGCTATTGGTACAAATAAGTTTAGTGCGAGCTGTGGTACTTTTGTGGCTACAATGCGATATTCTTGTTGCGGATTTATCCATTGGCGAGAGCTTGTTCCGGCGATTATTTCTGCCTTGATAGGCTCGTGGATAGGTGCACGCTTGGCTCTCTTGGTAGAGAATGAT
>JAFYSI010000014.1 GCA_017559425.1 Alistipes sp. | reverse complement strand
TTAGAATAGTGCAGATGCAACGCTCGGCGAAATTCGAGTCGATGGGCTGTACTTGAGCGTACTGCCCATTGACGAGATAGTTCGTTAGCGGAAGTAGATGCACTATTATCACATCAAAGAACGACAAAGTAGCCTTGGTAGCCAGCTTCAAATATCTTAGCAAACAGCACAGAAGTACAGCCTATTTCTTTACTGACTGCTGCTCACGCTCAAACTCTTTATACTCCTCAGAGATCATCGACTCGAGGGTCTTATCGCCATTCTCTGAGTTTCCGCCGGCCACATTCTCAGCCTTCTCCTCGGGCTTGAGCCAGAGGTAGATCTTCGACTCGGTACCATCTCTTAGGCGTCCGATATTCTTGCGGTGAGTCCACACCAAAAGCACAGCAACCACCCACGAGAAGATGATAAATGGAAGGCTTAGGAATGGCGTTGCAGGGTTATAGGTCATCGTTGCAAAAATCATCACAAGCAGCGGATAGCAGCAACCAGCGACCATTGAAGCGAGCGACACATAGTGCGACACGGCAAAGACTAAACACCAGACACCGAAGCACATAAGCAAGATTGGAGGATAGATTGCAGTACCTGCACCAAGCAGCGTTGCAACACCCTTACCACCACGGAAACCAGCGAAGATTGGGAAGATGTGACCAAGCACCACAGCAACAGTGGCAATGATTCGCAGGTTGATAAGCCACGCCTCGCTCACAGCGTCGTCGTAACGCAATAGCGAGGTGAGCATAACACCACCAAAACCCTTGAAATAGTCGATAATAAAGACCGGAAGTGCAGCACGCTTACCGAGCACACGGAGCATATTAGTGGTACCCGCATTCTTAGAGCCGTGCTCGCGAATATCTATGCCATAATATTTCTTACCAATCCACACCGCACTTGGAATAGATCCAAGCAGATAGCCAATAATGAGAATTGTGAATGCACAATAGAAGGTTAATACTCCCCAAGTCTCCATAAAATAGTCTATTTAGTTGATTTTAAGCACATTACCCAAACAAGAGCAACGCATCGTAAAGACAAAGATATAAAAAGTTTTTTAATAACCAAAAAATCACACTCCCTAAAATGGCTATTCGTTGAGCAAAATCGACGATGTGAAAAAAAATAGGCCAAGGTTTTTGTCTTTTTCAAAAAATGATGTATCTTTGGTAGTTAGTAAATGAATAAAACTATACTATTTGCATATTTATGAATCTATCAGCTAACCTCTCGAAATTGGCTGTATCGGCCAAAGAGTCAATCACCGACATTAAGTGGTGGTCATCAATGGGACAGATTGTTTTCGGTTGCTTTATGGTTGCCGTGGCGTTCGTAGTCTTCATCAACCCTTACAACTTGGTACCTGGCGGTATCTACGGTCTCGCCCTTGTACTCCACAACCTCTTCCCATCGATTCAGGTAGGTACATTCGGCTATATGTTTGATGTGCCATTGATTCTCACTGCTCTTGTGCTCTTTGGTGGCACGTTTGGCGGTCGCACAATCTTTGCATCGTTCCTCACACCAGGTATTATGAACCTTTTGGACTACCTCGTTTACCCATCAAAGGCAGCTATCGAGGCTCTCGACCCAACACAGCTTCTCGGTGGTCAGATTGATCTCTCTGAGCACCTTATGCTCGCTGCCATCATCGGTGGTGTGTTCAGCGGTATTGGTGTGGGTATCGTGATTCGCAACAACGCTGCAACGGGTGGTACAGATATCACCGGTATGCTCCTTCACAAGTTTGCTAAGATGAAGTTTGCAAACGGCGTATTGCTCTCGGATGCTATCATCGTGCTCTCAGGTTTGATCGTTATCGGCTTCGGTATCGGTATTGATGGTCCAGGTGCTGGTGTGATGCTCTCGCTCTACTCTGGAGTATGTATCTTCGTGAATGCCAAGGTTTTGGGCTACACTATCGACGGAGCTTCACGCGACAAGCTCCTCTACATCATCTGCGACGAGCATTCTGATAAGATGCGTGAGTACATCCTCCACGACCTCAACCGTGGTGGTACATATATTAAGGCTAAAGGTATGTACACCGACGCTGACAAGGAGATGATCTTCCTCGTTGTTAACCGCAAAGAGGTACGCAACGTACAGAGCAAGATCAAGGAGTTCGATCCTAAGTCATTCGTGGTTGTAACAGACGCTTACGACACCTTTGGTCAGGGCTTCAAGCCATTCCCAGAGGAGGATGGTATGCCTACTGAGTAACACCTCGATACAGTATGAATATCTCAGTTAACAACCTGCGTCCGCTCACAGGTAGTGGCCGCAAGCTATATATCGAGACCTACGGTTGCCAGATGAATGTCGGCGACTCGGAGATTGTGGTATCTATTATGCAGGAGGAGGGCTATCGCTACACCGAGAGCCTCGAGGAGGCAGACATCGTCCTCATCAACACCTGCTCTATTCGCGACAATGCCGAGCAACGCATTTGGGGTCGTTTGAGCGAGATGCGTCGTATGCGTAAGCTCAAACCATCGCTCATCATCGGCATCATCGGCTGTATGGCTGAGCGTCTCAAGGATGAGCTCACAAAGGGTGGCACGGGCGTAGATATCGTTGCAGGACCAGACTCATACCGCGACCTTCCACGCCTTGTGCGTGAGGTGGACAACGGCTCTACAGGTGTCAATGTCGAGCTCTCAAAGGAGGAGACATACGCCGAGATTGCCCCTGTGCGTCTTGACCGCAATGGTGTGAGTGCCTTTATCGCCATTATGCGTGGTTGCAACAACTACTGCTCATACTGCGTAGTGCCCTACACCCGAGGCATTGAGCGTAGCCGCGATGCTGCTACCATCGTTGCTGAGGCACGCACCTTGTTCGCGAATGGCTATCGCGAGGTGACACTCCTTGGCCAGAACGTGAACTCTTACCGCACTGGCGAGGTAGACTTCCCTGAGCTTTTGAAGCAAGTGGCCGAAATCTCACCTCTCTTGCGTGTTCGCTTTGCAACGTCACACCCTAAGGATATCAGCGACAAGTTGCTTGAGACTATGGCCTCGATGCCTAACATCTGCAAGGCTATTCACCTTCCAGCACAGTCAGGCTCTACAGAGATGCTCAAGCGTATGAACCGTAAGTACACACGCGAGTGGTACCTGGAGCGTGTAGAGGCCATCCGCCGCTATATGCCCGATTGTGCCATTACCACCGACCTCATCGCAGGCTTCGCCCACGAGACCGAGGAGGAGCACGAGGCAACACTCTCGCTTATGCGTGAGGTGGGCTACGACTTCGCCTTTATGTTCAAGTACTCGGAGCGTCCAGGCACCTTCGCACAGCGTAACCTCGGCGACGACATCCCTGAGGATGTCAAGACCCGCCGTCTTACTGAAATTATCGACCTGCAGAATAAGCTCTCGGAGGAGAGCAATAAGCGTGACATCGGCAAGGAGTTCGAGATCTTGGTGGAGTGCACATCTAAGCGTAGCGAGGAGCAGCTCTCAGGCCGCACATCGCAGAACAAGATGGTAGTCTTCGACCGTGGCAACCATAAGATTGGCGACTATGTCAAGGTGCGTATCACAGGTTGCTCATCGGCAACACTCTTCGGCGAGGAGATCAAGTAATCGACCACATATTAAATTACATAGATACGGGTTGTCCGCTTGGACAACCCGTATTTTTTTAACGTATGCAACGCCAAAGTATCCTTGTTAGGCAACTTTTCTTTTGTTGTATTTCCAGATTTGGTGGCTATTTATAAGGTTTTGCCACACGATGTAGGCTGTAGGTGCAATAGAGGCCACAGGGTCAAGGAAGTTTAGCGAGAGCCATATCGCAAAAATAGTATTCTTCTGACCTACCGACTGTGTCGATGCCACAATGTCGCCCTCAAAGCGACCCATCCACCTACCTAGCGAGAACTGAGCCACACACAACACCAAGGCGATAACGGCAAGCAGAATCTCGACATATAGTTCGGCCTCGGCATTCATAATAAATAGCGTGGTGCGACCCATAACAAGGATTAGCGAGAAGAGCCACAAGTAGAACGATATTATCGAGTGTGAAGCAAACCACCCTGCCACCTTTGGAAGTAACCAGCGGCATAGCTGAGCCACGACAAATGGGGCGATGAGCGTAGGTGCCACACGTCCAATAATCTCGATAAAGGTGCAGCTACCATTGCCAAAGGCGTGGAGCATAGGTGGCACAAGCAGGGCGGTCACAAAGTTGCATATAAGGCTATAGGTGACCATCGGAGCGACATTTGCACCGAGCATACCCGCAATGACAACCGCTGCCATAGCGATAGGTGCCAAGACGCATATCATAGCACCCTGAGCCACCGTAACTCCAAATAGAAGTTCGGCAATATAGTAGACCACAACGGCTCCTACGAACTGCACAGCAAGCATCCAGAGGTGAATCCACCTAAGACGCATCTCGCGGATGTCGATACGGCAGAAGGTTATAAAGAGCATCGAGGCGATGAGCAGAGGCGTGAGCATATTGCCACTGGCCGCCTCAAGGCCCGCAAGAGGTCGACAAAGAGAGACGCCCACGACCATAGCCAGGGGCATAAGTATAGTTTGCAGGTTGTGTCGCGAAATTGCCATAGACTACTTAATCAAGAATTTAAGCACCTCTGCCATCATCATATCACGCTCCTCACGCTCCAGGATAGTCTCGAATGGGAAACCCGCCACAAAGGTGCGATACTTTCCATTATAGGCCACAGCAGCACCCTGATTGGAGGTGCGATAACGCATCACGGTGTAGGCACCATTGCCCGCAGGACGCACCACCTCAGGCGACTCCACACAATATATCTTATCATTTAGCTCGGTATTGAACTTCACAGAGAATGGCTCCTTCATAAAGCTCTGCGAGATACTCTTCACATCGCCACGACGCGTTGCCATAGCACCGCCAAACGTGGCGTGAAGCACACCCTCAACAAACTTCTTGTCGCTATCCTTAGCCACGGGTGATGTCCAAGTATCGGTAAGGAGATAGCTTCCTGTCACCATTATCGCACCACCCTTTGCTGTGTATGCCGTAAGCTGTGTCTGCAAAGCTCGTGGCATAGCCTCGAAACGGTAGCCAGCCTCACCACGACCTACAGCTGTAGCACGCTGCTTACCCAAGATAAGGTCAATGGCAGCATAGCGGTCGAGAAGCACACGACCATCCTCAACAGCCTTGTGCGATGCCGAGGCAAAGGAGTAACCCGCCGCAAGGATAGACTCGCCGTGCAGAGCTGCATAGTCAAAGCTATTACCAGCGATAATCTCAGTCTCATAGTCATTATAGGACTGTCCAAGGGCATTATTGTCGTCTTGTGACTGGTAGAGCTCACGAAGGAAGTTGGTCTGCTCGCCGATAAACGAGATATCGTTGCCCCAAGCCACACCACTGTCGTATAGGTTGTAGAAGCCAGCATTCACATCGTCACGATGACTCTCTGGGGCAGCGACTCTATCGAAGCCATTGATGACCAATACCTGTCGCTTAGACTTACCAACAGCTGCCGACAAAATCTCAGAGTCGAAGCTCTCACCGCCATCATTCACGGCTGTAACGCGGTAGCTATAGATGACACCCTCCTTCTGCTCCACCTCGACAGAGGTACCATCCACCCTACGTCCAGTGTCAAAACCCTGGTTACCGATACGCGTGTATAAAATATAGTAGTCGGGCTTTGCCGTAGGCTCTAATACATCCTCTGTAGCCGTCCAGCTGATGCGTGCCTTATTGCCGTCAAGCTCCACAGCGAGACTTGCTACAGGGAGTGGCTGTACAACATAGTCTACACCATACTGGCTCGACAAATAACGCAACACACCCTTATAAATCGCACGGCTCACATCGAAGCGGAACTGAGGGTCGAGGCCATAACGCATATCCGAGAAGTTCTGGTGCGAGAGCAACTCGAGAAGCATCGTAGGACACCACGGCAGGCGTGCCTCATAGTAGGCCTTATCCCACATACCACGACGCACCCAACGCTTATCGTAGCGAGCACGAAGGTCGCCAACAATCTGGGTCATAACGATATCGGTAAGGTCTCGCGAGCGAAGACGCGATATGTCGTTGACAAACTCGCCACCATTGTCCCTTGTGCAGTAGATACCAAGTGTACCGATCACATTATCGCTCTTACGCACACCGGCATCTGAGTGGAACGCAAGGGCGAGGTCGATGGGTATCGACTTACCGCTCTGCGTCTTAAGACGCTCCGAACCACCCATCAAGGCGTTTACCCAGTGGGCACGCGACATATAGTCATCCTTGTAGTCGTCCACACCGCCCTTTGGAGCGTAGACATTTGTCGAGAAACCAGACCACTGCAACCAGTATCGAGAGCCCTCCGTGAAGCGAGGATAGCCACTTGTCGACGAGACATAATCACGCTGTGAGCTGCGTAATGACGAGTGCACCTCACGTGTAATATTTCCCATACCTCCACCAATCTTCACAGCATCGGCAGTGACAAATCCCGACGTGGTAGAGAGGTTGTCCAACGACACCAAGACCCTCTCCTCGCCCGCCTCGAAGTAGAACTCACCGAGCGGAATCCACATACCGCCACCCATACGCTGGTTGACCAAGAATTCGTGTTCGCCACCCGAGGCGTGGACAGTATAGTGTGCATCCGCCACAGAGCGTTTATGCGTGAAGTATGAGACATAAACGGTATAGATACCCGAGACCTCGACAGCGGCACTCCACGTTGCACGCACCCGAGACCCCTTATCAGCAGTGGTTTCGATCATTCGAGCCGAGCCATCAGCAAAGGGGTTATGACCCGATGGGTAGCTCTCTTTTTGGTGGGCAAAGCCCACGCCCGCACGACTCCACTCACCCTCCTCAGCATAGGTCGTAGGATCTATACTCTTATCGTTGTCGATGATGATCTCCTCGCGACGCATACTTCGCTCACGGGGTAGCAATACCGAAGCTCCTGCACGCTCAAGCATAGGGACAAGGAACGGAACAACGTAACTCTGCGTGTAGAGGTCCTCGACAGTCTCCCAGAGGCGTGCACGCTGCCAGCTCCACTCGCCAGTATTGTTATTGAAGTATCGTCCGTGGCTCTGCCAAAGGGCTATATGACGATTGGCAAGACCTCGTTGAGGCTGCGACACACGACTTACACGCGTCACGAGAGGCTTCTGCGTCTTATAGGTAAACGACCCACCCTCGCTCTCGTCAGCATAGTACTGAGGCACAAGTTTTTCGATAGCTCGGCCATTGGCATAGAGCTTTAGGTCGTACTCCTTGAAATCCTTCGGAAGCACCTTACGCACCTCACTATATAGGCTCTCGATCGACTGTGGACGCATAGGATAGAAGGCCAACTCC
This sequence comes from Alistipes sp., assembly GCA_017559425.1. Classification (GTDB taxonomy): domain Bacteria; phylum Bacteroidota; class Bacteroidia; order Bacteroidales; family Rikenellaceae; genus Alistipes. The sequence goes on along the minus strand of JAFYSI010000014.1, from coordinate 2,673 downwards.
ACAGATGCACGAATCTCCAATACAGGCTTTGCACCATCCTCAGCCTCAGCACCATCGCCTACAACCTTTATCGACTCGACCTTTACATAGCTTCCCGCAACCTCGACAAGGGTCACACGGCGAAGAGCTGCAGCCACAGAGTCAGCCAAATACTTAGGCACCTTGCGGCTTTGAGCCTCGGCACTAAACGACGTGACAAGCGTAGTGAGCACTACGGCAAAGAGAAGAAGTATATTTCGCATTGATCTCATTTTTTGGACGATTAATAATTGACAAAGGTACAAAAAAAGTGGGATTCGGAATATCTTTAGTTTAGGAAAAATTGTTATCTTTGTCGGTGTTGGAAACTAAAACCTATTTAACTATATGAGACGACTTCTTCTACTCACACTTTCGCTCCTCGCGATCATCGGCACGACATCGGCACAGGAGTTTGACAAATGCTTCACTAATAAGACATTACGCATCGACTACACCTTTGCAGGTAATAGCTCGGAGCAGTATATCGCACTCCGCGACCTCTCGTCGACAGAGGGTTGGTGGGGACGCCGCGTAAACCTTAGCGATGTACCTCTCAAGGGCAATGGCGACCTCACACTCTACGACACAGCCACAGGCGAGGTGATCTACAAGACATCATTCTCGTCGCTCTTCCAGGAGTGGATCACTACTCCCGAGGCTCAGACCATCAGCAAGAGCTTCGAGTTTACAATCCTTGTCCCTATGCCTCTCAACAACGTCACAGCAGAGCTCGTCCTGCGTGATAACACAGGTAAGGAGAGCAAGCTCCGCCACACAATATCTCCTGCTGACCGTCTCATCCGTGACCGCTCGAAGCAGCAGGCACTACCCTACACCTATGTGTACAAGGGTGGCGACTCGAAGGAGGCTATCGACGTAGTAATCTTGGCGGAGGGCTACACCGCAGAGGAGATGGATACATTCCTCGAGGATGCTACGATTACAACAAACGAGATTCTTAGCTACGAGCCTTTCAAGAGCCACAAGGAGAAGTTTAACTTTATTGCTGTGGCGAGTCCGTCGGTAGATAGCAACGTGAGCGTACCTCAGGATGATGCGTGGCGAGAGACTGCCGTAGGCTCAAACTTCCTCACGTTCTATATGGACCGCTATCTCACCTCTGGCAACGTATATGCAATGTACGATTTGGCCACAAACATCCCTTGCGAGCATTTTATAATCCTCGCTAACACAGATACTTATGGTGGCGGCGGCATCTACAACTCATACACCCTTACAACAGCACACCACCGCGACTTCCGCCCCGTTGTTGTCCACGAGTTTGGCCACTCATTTGGAGGTCTTGGCGACGAGTACTTCTACCTCTCAGCCGACAACAACGACGAGATGCACTCTCTTCAGCACGAGCCTTGGGAGCCTAACATCACAACACTCGTAGACTTCGAGTCGAAGTGGGCAGATATGGTTACAGAGGGTGTCGAGATTCCAACAGCTGTCACCGCGGAGCGTACCAAGAGCTACACCGTAGGTGTCTACGAGGGTGGTGGATATCGAGCTAAGGGCATCTACCGTCCAACCGACGTGTGCCGAATGCGTAACAACACAGCCGAACGATTCTGCCCAGTATGTGAGCGAGCACTCGAACGAGTGATTCTGCATCAGACAGTGGCTACGAAGTAGTGATTTTTAAGGGGATGTTCAACCAAAGTGTCGAACATCCCCATTTTTTAGGAATTAAGCTATGCTTTTTTAAGAAAATATTTGTTTTTTGGAAAATAATGCTTAAATTTGTTATTCGAACAACCTAACAATAGAAAACAACAACTAAAACTAACTAAATAAACCTTATTAAACTATTATGACAAAGATCCTGAAAATTCGTGACCTTACTTTGCGTGACGGCCAGCAGTCGTCTTTCGCAACACGTATGACTCAGCAGCAGGTAGACCGTTGCCTTCCTTACTACAAGGATGCTGGTTTCTATGCTATGGAGGTTTGGGGCGGTGCAGTGCCCGACTCTGTGATGCGTTACCTCAATGAGAACCCTTGGACTCGTTTGGAGACTATCAAGAAGGCGGTTGGTGATGTATCGAAGCTCACAGCTTTGTCACGTGGCCGTAACCTCTTCGGCTACGCTCCTTACACCGACGAGATCATCGACGGTTTCTCACGCAATGCTATCGAGAGCGGCTTGGGTATTATGCGTATCTTCGACGCTTTGAACGATGTTGACAACGTTAAATCGACTATCAAGTATATCAAGCAGTATGGCGGTATCGCTGACTGTGCTGTCTGCTACACTGTAGATCCTAAGTACTCTGACGGCGAGGAGCACGAGAAGGTATTTACCGACGAGTACTTCTTGGACAAGGCTCGCCAGATGGCTGAGCTCGGTGCCGATATGATTACCATCAAGGATATGTCTGGTTTGATTCCACCTGCACGCGTTGCTGGTCTTATCAAGCTCTTGAAGAAGGAGCTCGGCGTGACTGTCGACTTCCACACTCACTGTACTCCTGGCTATGGTCTCGGCTCAGTATATGCAGCTATCGTAGCAGGTGTTGACATCGTCGACACTAACTGCTGGTGGTTTGGTGGTGGTACTGGTGCTCCAGCTGTTGAGCTCGTTTACCTCTTCTGTAAGAAGCTCGGCATTGAGCTCGGTGCAAATATGGAGGCTGTGGCTAAGAT
>JAFYSI010000112.1 GCA_017559425.1 Alistipes sp. | reverse complement strand
CATAACGTGCTTAGCACCCTCAGCCAAGATAGTCTTGAAGCCGAGTGCTGAAACCATCTCACCAATCTGGTCAGAGTAGATAAGCTCAGTGTTACGGAAAGCAACTGGCTTCTTACCAAACTCCTCCTTAATCATCTTTGAGTGCAACTTAACCTGCTCTACGAAATCCTCCTTAGATGAGAGTGATGCCAAAGAGTGAGAGTAGGTCTCAGCCAAGAACTCCACACAACCTGTCTCTGCCAAAGCGCGGAACGAATCCAACACCTCAGGAGCATAGGCACGGAACTGCTCAACAGCAGAACCTGTGATAGAGAACGAACACTTGAAAGCGCCTTTATTCTCCTTGATGAGCTTCAACAACAGAGCGTTCATAGGCAAGTAGCACTGACGAGCTACCTTCTGCATAATTGCACGGTTGGTAAAGTCATCCAAGTAGTTGTGATCCTTACCGATGTTGAAGAAGCGGTAAATTTTCAAACGCCAAGGCTGATGCACCTGAAAATATAAGCTTACTGTTTTCATATCTATTATCGTTTTATTTATTTTGCACACTCATTAATGGCATCCTCATAGACCGCCTTAACCTTTGCCGCAGCATTGTTCCACTTCAAACCGGTAACCTCCTCGAGACCCTTTGTTGAGAACATCTTAGCAAGCGCAGGATACTTCACAAAGCCATAGATAGCATCTGCCATAGCATCTACGTCCCAGTAATCAACCTTAACAGCGTAGTCCAACACCTCGGCCACACCACTCTGCTTAGAGATAATCACAGGCACATTTGCACGCATCGCCTCCAATGGAGAGATACCAAATGGCTCAGATACTGATGGCATAATATACACGTCAGAGAGCTGGAACATCTTGTGCACATCGTCACCCTTCAAGAAACCTGTGAAGTGGAAACGGTCAGCAATACCCAAACGCGCTACACGACGGATAACGTGGTTCATCATATCACCCGAACCCGCCATAACGAAACGCACGTTAGGTACACGCTTCAACACCTTAGCAGCAGCCTCAACAAAGTAGTCGGGACCCTTCTGGAAGGTGATACGGCCCAAGAATGTAACAATCTTATCCTCCACACCACGCTCAGGAGCCTCCATCTCGCTATTCACGAAACGCACAGCGTTGTGAACCGTAACGACTCTCTCAGCAGGAATGTTATACTTCTCGATAATGATGTTACGAGTCAAGTTCGATACAGCAATCACACGGTCAGCAGCAGCCATACCAGCACGCTCGATCTCATATACGCGAGTATCGATATTGTCGCTTGACGAACGGTCAAACGAAGTAGCGTGCATATGCACTACCAATGGCTTGCCAGATACACGCTTTGCAGCGATACCTGCAAAATATGTGAGCCAGTCGTGTGCGTGAATAACGTCAAACTGTCCCTCCAACTGACGTGCCACCTCAGCAGCAACAACAGCGTAACGAGCAACCTCCTCCATAAGGTTTGCACCATACTTACCAGAGAAAGTGTAACGTTGAGTCCAACTATCACCCTCACGCTCCCAAATCTTTCTACCTGTACGCTCATACTCCTCGCGATAGGTATCCCACTCTTCAGGAGAGATGTAGGGGACCATATTAGAATCGATGTGAACAAACGAAATCTTTCGCATGATGTCATCAGCACTCTCGACAGTTGAGCCCGTGCTATAACGAGCCTCGATATCGCTGGCATTGATAACCTTTACGAATCGCTCATCCTCATCGCCCGATGCGCGAGGCATTACGAAAATAACCTCGACATCGTTACGAGCCAGACCTCGGGTCATACCGTAACACGCAGTACCCAAGCCACCGGCAATATGAGGCGGGAACTCCCAGCCAAACATTAATACTCTCATCCTATATATTTTTTATTATTTCTTTTTGCGTACACACTTCTTCTTAGGCTCCTCGCTTACGCTCTCAACCTTTGTAGCAGCCTTGGCGCTCTTTGTTGCCTTAGTAGCGCACTTCTTTGCTGCGGGCTTCTCTGCAACAACCTTACCCGACTTCTTCTTCCACTCGGCGATAAGGTCGCTAATATAGAGCAAACCACCTACACTTGTTGCCTGCGACACACAGCCACGAGCGCGGAATGGAGGATCACCCTCGAAGCACTCGCTCACAGAGCCGATGCAATCAGTCTGAATCTCATCATTGAAAGCCTCCAAGATAGCCTCAGCATCTGGGATAAAACGCTCGCCTGCGATAGCGAAAGCAGTCTTAACATACATCATCAAAGGCCATACCCAGATAGAACCATTGCGGCTCGCCAAATCCTGTGAACGCTGGTCCTCACCGTATGAAGGCTGGTAGAATGGATTACGAGGTGAGAGCGAACGGATACCGCGTGGAGTGAGCAGGTGCTGACGAACAACACTCATAACATCCATAATCTGCTCCTCGTTGAGCATTGTGTAATCCAATGCTGTTGCTACGAGCATATTTGCACGGCGGAAATCGTTGGTCTCGTAATCGTTCACATAGTCGGCCAAATAGCCCTCTGAGAGCCAGAACTTAGCAAGGAATGACTCCTTGGTCTTAGCAGGCTCATCCTTCCAGCTATCGACAAACTCCTTATCCTTCATCTTGCGTGCCAAAGCCAATGTGTAGCTTACAGCATTGTACCACAACGCCTGAATTTCCACAGCATAACCGGCACGCTGTGCTACAGGCTGACCATCAACCTTAGTATTCATCCAAGTCAAGGCCTCACCCTCAGCAGCGGCCCATACAAGGCCATTATTATGCAACTTCACCTTCTCGCCAAAGCCTCTGCGATAAGCCTCCAAAACAGACTTCATCGCCTCGCCGTAGCGCTCCCAGAGAGCCTTAGCAGAGATGTGCTTCTCCAAATTCTGCAATGTCCAGAAGAACCACAATGGGGCATCAGCAGCAACCCAAGCCGAAGCTGAATCGGCAAAATTACCATTCTGCATCTTAGATACCATTGTATCCAATACCTCGAGGCAGTCCTCCTTATACTTCTGCTCCAAAACGATACCTGGCAAAGCCATAAATGTATCGCGACCTACTGTACCATACCATGGGTAGCCAGCATTCATCTCTGTACGGCCACCTGGGCGACGTACGATGAACTGGCGAGCCGAGTGGTGCAAGCAGCTCAAGAAGTCAATCTTGTGAGTACGACGTGCGATAGAAGCCTCATAAATCTGAGTGATAGTCTCATTTGAAGCCAT
>JAFYSI010000111.1 GCA_017559425.1 Alistipes sp. | reverse complement strand
GGCGATATCGCTGGCTTGGCAGAGTTGAAGGCTCAGATGGAGAAGAAGTAATCTACGATTCTCAAATAGCTTATAGCAGTTGAGGTTGGTCATTTGACCAACCTCAATTTTTTTTGTCTCTACTCTCCGAGTATAAAACGCCCCATCTTATCTCCTTCTTATTTCTATTTCATCACTCTACTGTTCTAAGGGTCCCCTTTGCCTCTGTTGTATTGTCCCTTAGGTCTCTGTTGTCTCTTTACCTCCCTTAGCTACCTCTCTTGCCACACCCAAAAAAAATATGGCTGTCACTTTCGGTGACAGCCATATATATTATATATGTGTAAGCCTACTACTTGCGACCGTCGAAGTAGTAAGGTGCACACTGCCAACCACAAGCCTCGTAGAAGCGACGCATAGTCTCCATCTTTGCACGGATGGTCTCCTCGTTGCGGCGATCTGTTGACCACTGTACCTCGGCCATAGCTGCCAAGCGTGGGAGCAACATAACCTCGATAGTCGTCATATCCTTGATATACTCTGTCCACATATTGCACTGCACGCCAATAAGGTGTTCGCGTGCTGCCTCGCTAAAGCCAGCATATGGATCCCAAGCGTATACCTTCTCGAAAGGTACGTGGCCACCGATGTGCAAGCCCTCGCCCTCACGGCTCTCAGTCTGGTAGAAATTGAAGTAGCAGAGCGACATAGGTGTCATCACCACATCGTTACCACGCTCAGCTGCGTAGATACCACCCTGAGTACCACGCCACGACATAACGGTAGCTGTAGGTGTCACGCCACCATCCAAAATCTCGTCCCAGCCAATCATCTTTCTTCCCTTCGAGTTGATGAACTTCTCGATGCGTGCCACGAGGTAGCCCTGGAGTTCCTCCTCAGACTCGAGGCCCTCGGCCTTAATCATAGCCTGGCAGTGCTCGCACTCCTTCCAACGATCCTTTGGACACTCGTCGCCACCGATGTGGATAAGCTCTGATGGGAAGAGGTCGATAACCTCGGCAAGAACCTTCTCCAAGAACTCGTAAGTAGTCTCCTTACCACCGCACAACACCTCTGGAGTTACACCCCAAGTGGTCCATACGTCAACCTCCTGCTCGTTGCAGCCGAGCCAAGGGAGTGCGTGGAGGGCAGCCTGTGAGTGACCTGGCATCTCGATCTCAGGGATGATGGTGATGCAACGCTTTGCTGCGTAGGCAACAATTTCGCGTACCTCGTCCTGAGTGTAGTAGCCACCGTGAGGTGTGCCATCCCAGTGCTCAGGGTTGAGGCCGTGGCCGATGAGAGTCTCTTTACGCATTGAGCCCTTAGCTGTAAGCTCTGGGTATGCCTTAATCTCTATTCTCCAGCCCTGGTCGTCGGTGAGGTGCCAGTGAAGACGGTTCACCTTGTGGGCAGCGATGATGTCGATATAACGCTTTACATCCTCTACGCTATAGAAGTGGCGTGACACGTCGAAGTGAACACCGCGGTATGCAAACGTAGGCTCATCGGCGATAAAACCGCAAGGGATAACGCCGTTGTAGGCAACAATCAGCTGACGCAATGTCTGCAAGCCGTAGAAGATACCAGCCTCAGAGCCGCCAGTCACGAAGATCTCGTGTGGCTGGATGTTGAGCTCATAACCCTCTTCCGCTACAAACTTGTCGGTACGCACCTTGATGCCGTTACCACGCTTCACACAGTTCATAGGTCTCTTAGAGCCGAAGAACAGCTGCATATCGTTGGCAAATACCTCGGCAACATCCCACGCCTCGTCGTAGACCACAATCTTAGTCTTCTCGGTGACTGTGTATGTTCCCTCAGAGCTCATATCAATGTACGATGGCTCTGGGATAATGTGTGGCTTCTCGGCGAGTGCTGTGCCTGTAGCGATGACTACCAAGAGTAGCACCACCAAAACTCTCTTTATAACACTTCTCATCATTTTTTATTGGTTTTAGTTTTATGAGAGCAAAGATAACCATTATTCGGCAATATACCAAATGTATATATATTGTAGCGAATGGCTCATTCTTCTCACTCGTGTCGCTGTGCCTCGGGCTTGAGCACGATAGTTGTTGACGAACTGAGGAATTTAAACATTTGACTATGAAGAGTTATGAAAGTGACTACTCGGAGCAGCTGATAGGACGTTGGTGGCTCTCGATTATTGTTGGCCTTGTGGCTCTTGCCGCAGGCTTTATTGTGCTTATTAACCCCGTTGCCAGCTACTTCACCATTGCAATATGGCTCGGTGTGGCTGTGCTATTGAGCGGTATTATTGGTCTTGTGCAGTGCTTCTCTACCACAAGTGGCCTTGTTCGCAACGGTTGGGTGATTCTTGCCTCGATTGCCGATATTGTTATCGGCATTCTGCTCCTCTTTAATGTGCTGCTTACGGCAGCGGTGCTCCCTACGCTCTTTGGCATCTGGTTGCTCTATCGTGGCTTTATAGGCATTGTACAAGGTATGGATCTCAGAAGCTTCCACGTGCCAAATGCAGGGTGGGTTGTCTTCTTCTCGGTAGTGATGATAGTAATCGCAATGGCTATACTGTTACTCCCTGATAGTCTGGGCGTTGGTGCTATAGTCCTCTCTGTGGCTATCGCCTTTCTACTCTACGGCTTCTCGTGCATAGCTCTGGGCTTTAGGCTCTATGATGTGCACCGTCGTGCTCGCGAATTAGAGTAGCTCGAACCTAAGTATTTTTACCTAATTTGTAGGCTTTTATGGTTGTTTTAGGGGTGTTGTCGCATTGTCGTTACAAAAAAATACTACCTTTGCCCTCGCTTCAAGCTACGCCCTTTGGCAAGCTTAGCAACTAAGAGTGTGTATTAACAAAATAGTATTTACGATGGTAGATATTTTTGATCGTTTATCGAACAATGCCGGTGGCCCTATCGGTCAGTATATGTCGGCTGTTCACGGCTACTTTGCCTTCCCTAAGCTTGAGGGCGAGCTCGGTCCTCATATGATGTTCCGAGGTAAGCCAGTGCTCAACTGGAGCTTGAACAACTACCTTGGTTTGGCTAACCACCCCGAGGTGCGTGAGGCAGATGCAGCTGGAGCCAAGGATTTCGGTATGGCATACCCTATGGGTGCTCGTATGATGTCGGGTCAGACAAAGTATCACGAGCAGCTCGAACGTGAGCTCGCTGAGTTTGTTGGTAAGGAGGATTCGTTCCTTCTCAACTACGGCTACCAGGGTATGATCTCGATTATCGACTGCCTGCTCACGCCTCGCGATGTCGTGGTCTACGACAAGGAGTGCCACGCCTGCATCATCGACGGTCTGCGTATGCACCCAGGCAAGCGTTTTGTCTATGCTCACAACGATGAGGAGTCGTTGCGTCTGCAGCTCAAACACGCTACGGAGCTTGCTGAGAAGCAGAATGGCGGTGTCCTTGTCATTACGGAGGGTGTCTTCGGTATGAAGGGTGACCTCGGCTTCCTCGATGTAATTGTCAAGTGCAAGCGTGATTTTAAGTTCCGTTTGCTTGTCGACGATGCCCACGGATTTGGTACAATGGGCAGAAATGGTAAGGGAACAGGCGATCATTTCGGTGTTCAGGATGAAATTGACGTTTTATTTAATACCTTTGCAAAGTCAATGGCTGGTATCGGTGCCTTTGTTGCTGGTCCACGTTGGTTGATCAACCTCTTCCGCTACAATATGCGTTCGCAGCTCTATGCTAAGTCGCTGCCTATGCCTATGGTGATCGGTGCCTTGAAGCGTCTTGACCTTATTCGCAAGCACCCTGAGTACCAGCAGAAGCTTTGGGAGATTACGCGTGCACTGCAGAAGGGACTAACCGACAACGGCTTTGACATTGGTGTGACCGAGTCGCCAGTGACGCCTATCTATATGAAAGGCGGTAACGAGGAGGGTACTAACCTTATCGTCGATCTTCGCGAAAACTACGGTTTGTTCTGCTCGATTGTCATCTATCCTGTGATTCCAAAGGGGGAGATCATCCTTCGCGTTATCCCTACTGCGGCTCACACTATGGAGGATGTAGAGTACACAATAAACACCTTTAAGGCTGTTCGTGCTAAGTTTGAGGCTGGCGAGTATATAAAGCCTATCCCTCAGATGGCCGATCCAGACTTTAAGGTGCGTTAGTTGAGCGATAGTGTCGTATGGTTTACTCTCGTGGCTCGTGTGTCGGGCCACGAGAGATTTGTTTTGTAACTCAACTTATAAACTATGAACGAAAATAAGCGTGTGTCGTTAGCCGTCTTTGGCTTTGTGGTTGTGGCTGTTGTCTTTGCCGTTTTGGGCATCTATGGCTTTGGTCGTATCTCTGCTGAGGCCTATGCCTCGGATGTAGAAGTTGCTGGTTCGCAGCTCGAGGTGGCCACAGCAGAGAGCGTGGGTCTCGATAGTCGAAGACTCTCTCGCATCGACTCTGTTGTTAATGACTATCTTCGCGAGGGTGCCTTCCCTGGTGCTGTTGTGGGTGTGCTGCGTGATGGTAAGGTGGTCTATCGCAAGAGCTTTGGCTATCGCGAGACGCTGGGCAATCGCGTGGCGATGACCGTAGATACACGTTTCGACCTCGCCTCGCTCACTAAGCCCATTGCTGTGGCTACATCTGTGATGCAGCTCGTTGAGCGTGGTAAGATCTCGCTTGGCGATCGTGTAGATAAGTATATTCCAGGCTTCCGTGGCTGGGCAGTAGCAAAGGATGGTGGTGCTAAACCTACAAAGGCTGATACTGTCTATATCCGCATTGCTGACCTCCTCACTCATACCTCAGGACTGCCGCCATACGTTATGCCAAAGAGTATCGTTGCTGCCAATCCCGATGCTAAGCTCCCAGATGCAGATGCGGTTATCCGCTATATAGCAACGTGCGACCGTAGGGCAGTGGCACGCACTGAGCGTATATATAGCTGTCTAAACTACATTACGCTTGCTCATATCGTGGAGCTTGTCTCGGGTGAGACTATCAATGAGTATGCAGCACATAACATTTTCGAGCCTCTCGAGATGACTAAGACCTGCTATCTGCCCACTGCCGAGTATGCTTTGCAGTGTGCTCCTACCGGGAAGAGTAGCGATGGCGAGTGCTATCGCGGTGTTGTGCACGACCCACTCGCTCGCGAAGGTATGGGGGGCGTTTCGGGCAATGCGGGCCTGTTCTCTACGCTCGACGACCTTATGGTCTATGCTGCAATGCTGCTCAATGGAGGTAGCTTGAATGGTGCGGAGATATTGTCGAAACTATCGGTTGATGCCATAATGTCGCGACCACTTGGCTATGAAGAGTTCGATAGAACGCTCGGTTGGGAGAACTTTGCTGCCTGCTCACAGACTGGTGGTGACCTATTTTCGCGTCGCACGATTGGTCATACGGGTGCCACTGGCACATCAATCGTCATCGACCCTGAGCTAAATATTGCAGTAATTGTGCTTACAAACTATGTTCACTCCACAACAAAACGCACATTGCTCGACTTCCGCTCGAAAATATCGACAGTTGTGGCTGCTTCGGTACGTTGGTAATTTATTATTATATATATAGGTATAGGGTCAAAAGTGGCCATATATGCAAAAAAATGGGGATAACACGAAAAAAAAGTTGGTTTAGTGTTTCACGTTTCGTAAAATAGTTATATATTTGCACTCGATTTTCCGTCATAGTCAAATGAATCGCTTGAAAAAGGGTGATTTTGGGGCGGGAAAAAGTTCTTTGATAGGGCAAACGAAAATTTTTTTGAAAAAAGTTTGCAAAAAATTTGCAAATTAAAAAAATAGTCGTACCTTTGCACTCCGTAAACAGATGGTTAACGCCGATGTAGCTCAGT
>JAFYSI010000110.1 GCA_017559425.1 Alistipes sp. | reverse complement strand
TGCAAAGTTACTACAAAATTCCCCCCCCCACCAAATTTTTAGGGCAAAAGTTTTTCCGAATCGTAAGTTGTAACTATCAGTAAATCAGTGTGTTGAATAGTGGTCAAAATGCTAATTTTTCATAGTGCTGATTATCAAGCAGTTACGAGGGCGGTGTCTAAAATATTGATTATTAGTGAGTTGGCGAAAATCATCCCATTGCCCAACATTTTTTCTGCCTCTTGCACGAATTAAAAAATTATTATTACCTTTGCCCTCACATAAGGGGTGCTAATAGCTCACTTCTGAAGATTGGTATATATATAAATGGCCTGCCAAGATTCGTGCGAAGTGGTTGAGATGATAAGCGACTTCCCCCAAGTCACCCTTTTCAAAGGGAGATTTAGAGGGATTGTCTATATCGTATCCAGCCAATATTCGAAAGAAGTGATACGAAGTGAGAATATTGGCTGAGATTAAACCCATCGTACCGGATACGGGTAATGCCGAGACCGGGAAAAAGGAAATATCTTATTTGCCCCTTTTCAACTTAAATTTTAAAGTATGAAAAGGATTTTTTGTTTTTTGGCTCTTCAGCTCTTGCTCTGCGGCTCGCTCTCGGCACAGCACGCCGCACCCATTGTCGACACAACACGCATCTACGAGGTAGACCTTGTCGAGGTCAATGCCCACGTTGGTGTCACTCGCAAAGATACCCCCGTTGCCTATAGCAATCTCGACACCGAGACCATTGTTCGCAATAGCTATGGCACCGATATGCCTACGTTGCTCGCTCTCACGCCCTCGGTCATTGCAACCAACGAGACGGGCATCGGCATCGGCTCTACAGCTATTCGTCTGCGTGGTAGCGATGCCACACGCATCAACGTAACGATTAATGGCGTGGCGATGAACAACCCCGACTCACACTCGATGTATTGGTACGACACGCCCGACCTTGTATCGTCAGTAGGCTCGGTGCAGGTGCAGCGTGGAGCGGGAGTCTCTACCAATGGCTCAGGAGCTTTTGGTGGCTCTGTGGCTATGACCAGTGATGCACTCTCCACGACCTTTGGAGGCTCGGCCTCCTTGTCCTATGGTTCGTATAACACCAATAAGCAGGCCCTTCACCTCTCGTCAGGACTATTGGGTGGCGGCTGGTTTATCGATGGCCGCTTGACACATATTGGCTCTGATGGCTACATCGATCGTGGCTCGACCGACCTTAAGAGCTATATGGCACAGGTGGGCTACTACGGCTCCGATTTCAATATCAAGTTCTTGTCATTTGGTGGTGTGGCTAAGACATACCTTACATATAATGGCGTGTCGCGTGAGGATATGCGTCTCTACGGACGAAGGTATCACAACTCTGGTCAGTACGTTACCTCCGATGGACCTTTCACGCTTGCCGATGGCACAAAGGTCGCTTACTACGACGATCAGACCGACAACTATATCCAGTCGAACAACCAGCTCGTCATAAACTATCACACGGGTAAGTGGCGACTATCGTCAACGCTCTTCTACACCTACGGCTACGGCTATTACAACCAGTATAAGGGCGATGCCTGGCTGGCTGGCTACACAAACCTAAGGAGTTCTATCGAGCAGGCTGACCTTATTCGCCATAAGATGATGCTCAGCCACAATGGCGGTATCAACGCCTTGGTTCGCTACGACACCAAGCAACTCTCGTTGAAGATTGGCGGCTCGTATAGCTACTACAACTCTCCACACTGGGGTACACTGTCGTGGGTAGATGGCCTTGCATCGCAGGATGTTGAGGGTCGTTGGTACGACAACGACGTTGTGAAGCACGATGCTAACATCTTCCTCTCGGCCGACTATGCAATCATTCCGCAGCTCCACCTCTTTGGCGAGGTTCAATACCGCTTTGTTGACTATCGTGCCTGGGGTACGAACGACAATGCTATCTGGGGCGATGAGGGTGTTACGATGCAGCCTATCAACGTCGATAAGGAGTACCACTTCCTAAATCCGCGTCTTGGCATCAGCTATAGCTCTCAGGGGCATAAGGCCTTTGCCTCGGTGGCAGTAGCTCATCGCGAGCCTACACGCTCGGACTTTACCGATAGATATATGTTTGCTGAGGATGAAACAGAACCAAACCCCGAGCGTCTTGTCGACTTCGAGCTTGGCTACGACTATACTGCCGATAGGGTAGCCCTCGGTATCAACCTCTACTATATGCTCTACCACAACCAGCTTGTGGCTACAGGTATGGTCAACGATGGCGACGATGCCCTCAATACCAACGTTGCACACAGCTATCGTCGTGGAGTGGAGCTTATGGCGTCGTGGCGTGTGGCAAAGTGGCTTACGCTGTCGGCAAATGCCACACTCTCGCAGAACAAGATTCGAGACTATGTCGACGAGCTGCCTAAGAGTCCGACCTATGGAGAGAACCTCGGAGATATGACCATCTCCTATTCGCCATCTGTAATTGGCTCGCTCATTGCCGACTTCCACGTTGCGGGATTCAGTGCTCAGTGGCACACGCAATATGTTGGTAAGCAGTATTTTACTAATAACGAGATTGAGTCCTTGTCGCTTGATGCCTACTGCGTTACAAATCTCAATCTAGGCTATACGTTCAAAACCAAGCAGTCTCAAGAGGTGCGTCTCGGCATTAGTGTTAACAACCTCTTCTCGACGCTCTACGAGTCGAATGGTTATGGCTACTCGTATATGTGGGATGGTGTGCGTTACGACGAGGCCTTCTACTTTCCTCAGGCACCTATCAACTGCCTGGCAAACGTAACTGTAAACTTCTAACGCGATGGAGCTCAAGCTAATACTTCAAATCATTGGAACGCTACTCGGCCTTCTGTACCTATGGCTCGAGTATCGAGCGAATATATGGGTCTGGATTGTGGGTGCTATTATGCCCCTTGTCCACGGTATCTTGTACCTCACCAGCGGCATCTATGCCGATGCGGCAATGCAGCTCTACTACGTTGCTGCGGGTATCTATGGCCTTGTGGTATGGCGACGAGCACCAAAGAAAAAGGATGACGGCGTAATAAAGCATACGCCACGAAGCTGGTACGCAAGCCTCGTGGCGGTATATGTCGTGCTGCATATCGCGATATATATCTTCCTTTCGGAGTGTACCGATAGCCGTGTGCCCGTGTTCGACTCGATGTCGACTGCTCTCAGCATCGTGGCTATGTGGATGCTCTCGCGTAAACTCGTTGAGCAGTGGCTCGTATGGCTCGTTGTCGATATGATTAGCGTGTGTCTATATATTTATAAAGGTATCCCTATCACGGCGGCACTCTACACCCTCTACTGTATCCTTGCCCTTGTTGGTTATCTGCGTTGGCGTAGGGTAGCTCGCGAGTTAGTCGTCCGAGCCTAACACTCTGTTGTGACGCATCGTGAGGAGCGTTGCAAGGGCTATGACGAGTGACAATATGCCGTTTATGAGGTATGCAAAGTCGTGGCTCGTGGCGTGAAAGAGCTTGTCGATGAGCTCGATGATAAAGGGTGCTACCAGTATTGCGAGGTAGTTTACGACCATTACTAACGATAGTGCCAATGTGGCAAGATGAGGCGGTGCGTTTGTTGCCGCCTTGTCGTATATTATGGGCTGCATCACACCGTAGCCAAGACCAGCAAGGATTGCTCCAATTGCCAGTCGGAAGAATGTCGGGTGGGGTGCCGACATTATCATCAGTCCCGCACCCATCACTATTAGCGACCACAGGTTAACCTCCCTGCCCATCCATCGTGCTAAGCGGTCGAGGATGAATCCAGGTGCCATAATAGCCAAGAAGAAGAGCGAGATGATTACTCCTGCGTCGCTGCTGTGCATACCCCCTTGCTCGGTGAGATAAGAGGTGTTGAAGGTCACAATCAGCGAGAGGTAGGTAATCACAAAGTAGAATAGCATTAAACCTATAATCATCCTCTTGTTGAGGCTCTTCTGTCTGTTCTGTGCTCCATCCGATGGCTCAGGCTCGGGGCGTGAGTGGCTCAGTGTGGGGATGAGCAGCAGCGTGACAACGGGAAGCAGATAGACGGCAAAGGCTAAGTGCCACTCCACATCGGCGAGATAGCCTACAGCCGTGGTGGCTATTACGAGTGTGAGGTTGTTCACTGCCGAGCTTATACCCAGCTGACGCACACGCCTGTCGCCTGTGAAGTAGTC
>JAFYSI010000109.1 GCA_017559425.1 Alistipes sp. | reverse complement strand
CCAACGTAGGAGCGGAGTGTGTTACGCTCGACCAAGACCTCGCAGTTGTCATCCGACGCGATTGGCGAGACAACGATATTGCCACGGTCGACAACGGCAACCCACTCGCGAGAGTAGAACCTACGGCCTGTAGCATTGCTATCTATGGCGTGGAGGAGTGCATCGACAACATCGCCCTTGAAGCCATACTCTGAGCTAAGAATCTCATAGACAACAAAGTTGCGAGGCAAAGACTCGTGGATGTTGGCCACCTTGATGGTGTGAATATCGCCCTCGTGCTGGATGACATCACGCTTGATGATGCTCATTGCCGAGGAGATGAAGTCCTGAGCCTGGCTGAGGCGTGAGATGTTGCGACGCATAATGGTCGTGAACTGCGGAGTGATCTCCTTGAGCATCGGCACAAGGCCAATACGCACCTTATTACGCAGGTACTTCGTAGAGCGATTCGACGAGTCCTCACGGAACGGGATGCGGTGGGCAACAGCGTAGTCGTGAATCTCCTTGCGGTTGGTAAACATCAGCGGACGTACAATGCGGCCAACGTGGTTGGTGATGCCTGTGAGACCGCGGAGACCTGTGCCACGGAGCATATTAATAAAGAATGTCTCGATAGAGTCGTTGATATGGTGAGCTATGGCGATTACTGTATAGCCGTGCTCGTCGCAGAGCTCACGGAACCAAGCATAACGCAGACGACGGGCAGCCATCTCCATACTCTCGCCCGTACGCTCCATCTCCCCTACAGTATCGAAACGCTTGTTGAAGAACTCGACACCCAGACGCCCGGCCTCGTGCTCAACAAGAACCTCATCCTCCTCGCTCTCCTTACCACGCAGCTGGAAGTTGCAGTGGGCAACGCCAAAGTGGTAGCCAGCAGCAGCAGTGAGCGACATCAAGACCATTGAGTCGACACCACCAGAGACCGTGAGAAGAATCTTATCTTCGTGGGTAAAAAGCTCGTTGTCAGCGACATACTTCTCGAACTCGTCGAGCAAAAAATATCCCTCTTTCACTTGTTACAAAACATTTACCTCGGGCGAAATCTCGACACCGAAATTCTCCTTAACCTTGCCACAAACGTAGTGGGCAAGACGCATAACATCGCCACCTGTAGCACCTCCGTGGTTGATCAAAACGAGGGCCTGGCGGTCGTGGACACCCACAGAGCCATCACGGTAGCCCTTCAGACCCGAACGGTCGATGAGCCAGCCAGCGGCAAGTTTGAGGCGTGTGTCGTCACCAGGAATGGCATAGTGTGGCATATCGGGGTACTTAGCAAGCAAAGCCTCTGCCACACTCTTGTCTACTATCGGGTTTTTGAAGAAGCTGCCAGCATTGCCCAGCACCTTGGGATCGGGGAGCTTGCGTGCACGAATTGAGCAGATAGCATCGCGGATGTTGCGTAGCGTAGCACCACCACGGCTCTCGACCTCAGAAATCACGTCGCCATAGCCGAGATTGGGGCGTGGCGAGCGGTATAGTCGGAACTCTACGGCGAGGATGATAACGTGGCCTCTGAGCTCCTGCTTGAAGATGCTCTCGCGGTAGGCGAAGTGGCACTCCTTATTGGCAAGGCGAACAACCTCTAACGTTCTGGTATCGAAGTACTCAACAACGGTTATCGAATCCTTTGCTTCAGCACCATAGGCACCGATATTCTGGACTGGAGCAGCACCCACAGAGCTGGGGATGGCCGAGAGATTCTCGATACCCCAAAGGCCCTCGTTGACGCTCCACTCGACAAGCTCGTCCCAGTCGTGAGCAGCCTCGGCACGCACCTCGACATACTCATCCGTAGAGGCGAGAATCGAGCGACCACGGCACACGGGCGTGAAGAGCACACCGTCGTAATCCTGAGTAAAGAGGGTGTTATTGCCCGCACCAAGTACATACCAACGCTCGGGGCGTGACTCGCTGAAATAGTCGCGGAGGTCCTCGGCACTCTCAAACTCTACAAGGGTTGTTGCCTGCTGAACAACGCCAAAGCTATTACGCTCGGCAAGGCTTATATTTGAATAAATTCGTTTCATAATGCAAAGTTATAAAAAATTTTTACTATATTTGAGAGTTCAAACAAATATTAACTACTTCTCGAAGTAAAAAGTTCTAACAAAATACCTAAAACCTATGTTTACACCTAACGACATTGCTCAGATTGAGGCTCGCGGATTGAGTCTTGCTGAGGTAGAACGACAGATCGAAAACTTCCGTCAGGGCTTCCCTTCACTGCCAGTAGTGCGTGCTGCGTCGGTTGGCGACGGCATCAAGCGTCTCGACGACGAGGAGCTCAAGGCGGCTGAGGCTCTCTATGAGGAGGCACGCGGTGAGCTCAAGACAATCAAGTTTGTACCTGCATCGGGTGCTGCAACGCGTATGTTCAAGGAGCTCTTCGAGTATGTCAACGACGACAAGCGTACCCCTGGCATCGACAAGCTCATTGCCGACCTCGAGAAGTTCGCATTCTTCCCCGAGCTCGCTAAGTATCTGAAGCCACAGATTGATGATAAGGATGTTGTGCGTAACATCATCATCGACGGCCTCGCCTACGGTTCGAAGCCTAAGGGCCTGGTGACCTTCCACGCCTACAAGCAGGGTGCACGCAAGCCTGTCGAGGAGCATCTTGTGGAGGCTGCACTCTACGCATCTGACGGCCAGAGAGCAACAATACACTTCACCGTATCGCCTGAGCATCAGGAGGGTTTCGAGGCACTCCTCAAGGAGCGTCAGAGCTACTACGAGGAGCAGTTCAACATAAAGTTCGACGTGAGCTTCTCGCAGCAAAGTCCTGCTACTGACACCATTGCGGTCAACCTCGACAACACCCCATTCCGCACCGATGACGGCCAGCTCTTGTTCCGTCCTGCGGGCCACGGAGCACTCATCGCCAACCTCGATAAGCTTGAGGGCGACATCATCTTCGTGAAGAACATCGACAACGTAACAACCGACGCACGTAAGGCCGACACCATAACATACAAGCGTGTGCTTGCGGGCGAGTTGCTCCGCTTGCAGCGTAGGTCATTTGACCTTCTCCGTCGCCTCGATGCTGGCGAGGATGTTACGGCAGAGGCGGCAGAATTCCTCCGCACAGAGCTCTGTTGCAAGCTGCCTGAGGCTGCTTCCGAGGAGCTTGTACGCCAGAGCCTCGACCGTCCTATTCGCGTGTGCGGTATGGTTAAGAATGAGGGTGAGCCTGGTGGTGGCCCATTCTGGGTGCGTGATGACGAGGGTCGCGAGCAGCTGCAGATTGCCGAGTCGAGCCAGATTTGCAAGGAGGACATACACCTTATGAAGGAGGCTACGCACTTCAACCCCGTAGACCTTGTGTGCGGTGTGAAGCGTTACGACGGCACAAAGTATGACCTCACGAAGTATACCGACCCTAAGACGGGATTTATCTCGCAGAAGTCGGCAGGAGGCCGCGAGCTGCGTGCTCAGGAGCTCCCAGGACTCTGGAATGGTGCTATGGCCAACTGGAACACAATATTTGTGGAGGTTCCAGTGACTACATTCTCGCCCGTAAAGGTTGTTCAGGACCTCCTCCGCAACGAGCATCAGAGGTAGCAACAGCACAACAACGATGGGTCATCTGCAACAAGCGGGTGACCTTTTTTAATGAGTAATGATGAGTTAGCAGTATGATTCTTCCTTCCTTCCTACCCCTATGTCGGAAAGGAAGGAAGAAGTAGTCTGGAGGATTCTCAAGGCAACGAGAGAGATGAGAGAATTTAGGTAACTTGAGGAGTTTATAGGAGTATCTCAAGGGAGACACCCCTAATCTCCTTGATATCTTTAAACTCCTTAGCACTTAACAGGTTATCAATAGTAACATTAATGAGTGATGAGGAGTCAGCAGTATGATTCTTCCTTCCTTTCTGATATAGGGGTAGGAAGTAAGGAAGAATGAGTATGAAGGCTTCTCAAACGTCGAAAGAGATGAGAGAATTTATGGAGCTTAAGGAATTCATAGGAGTATCTCAAGGGAGACACCCCTAATCTCATTGACATCCTTAAACTCCTTAGCACTCAGTAGGTTGTCAATAGTAACATTAAGGGGTTTCTAATTGATATATTATAATTTGCAGCATCTCAGGAAGTTACTATACATCCCACCGAATACCTATACACCCTCTTGCTGAGATTATATCTACCTTCTCCCATTGCCCCATATGATATGGTTTTGGGCCGGTGAAACAAACACTCATAGGCGGGGCGTAGCGATATGCGAGGTTTTGCCATAACTTTACGTTATCTTTGGCATAAAAATTTCCATATCTCGTTTTTTTTGTCTATTTTTGCCCGATAACGCGTAAAATCAATAAATATATATAATTATGGCAGACGAGAAAATTATATTTTCGATGGTTGGCGTGAGCAAGGTGCTCAACAACAACAAGAAAATCTTGAACAACATCTACCTCTCATTCTTCTACGGTGCTAAGATCGGTATCATCGGTCTCAACGGCTCGGGTAAGTCGACCCTGATGAAGATCATCGCGGGCCTCGACAAGAGCTTCCAGGGTGAGGTGGTGTTCTCTCCAGGCTACACCGTGGGATACCTCGAGCAGGAGCCACAGCTCGACCCTACAAAGACCGTTAAGCAGATTGTCGAGGAGGGTGCAGCCGAGACCGTAGCACTCCTCAAGGAGTACGAGGATATCAACATCAAGCTCTGCGACCCAGACCTCGACGGCGACGAGATGAACCGTCTTGTGGAGCGTCAGGGCGAGTTGTACGAGAAGATTGACCAGGTTAACGGCTGGGAGC
This sequence comes from Alistipes sp., assembly GCA_017559425.1. Taxonomy (GTDB): domain Bacteria; phylum Bacteroidota; class Bacteroidia; order Bacteroidales; family Rikenellaceae; genus Alistipes. The sequence continues at coordinate 9,432 of JAFYSI010000109.1, read as the reverse complement.
TCGACAGTGTCTTGGAGCGTGCTATGGATGCGTTGCGTTGTCCCGATGGCGACCAGATGGTCAACGTCCTGTCGGGTGGTGAGCGTCGTCGTGTGGCGTTGTGTCGCCTGTTGTTGCAGCAGCCTGATGTATTGCTCCTCGATGAGCCTACCAACCACCTCGATGCCGAGAGTATCGACTGGTTGGAGCAGCACTTGCAGCAGTACAAGGGTACCGTTATCGCCGTTACGCACGACCGTTACTTCCTTGACAACGTGGCAGGCTGGATCCTTGAGCTCGACCGTGGCGAGGGTATTCCTTGGAAGGGCAACTACTCTGGTTGGTTGGAGCAGAAGACTCAGCGTATGGCTATGGAGGAGAAGCAAGAGAGCAAGCGTCGTAAGACCCTCGAGCGTGAGTTGGAGTGGGTGCGTATGTCACCATCAGGCCGTCACGCCAAGTCTAAGGCACGTCTCTCGGCCTACGATAAGATGATGAATGCCGACACCAAGGAGCGTGAGGAGAAGCTCGAGATCTACATCCCTAACGGTCCACGTTTGGGCGACCTCGTCATCGAGGCTCAGGGCGTTACCAAGGCCTTTGGCGACCGCGTGCTCTACGAGAACCTCGAGTTCGCACTCCCACCAGCAGGTATCGTGGGTGTTATCGGTGCCAACGGTACTGGTAAGACTACCCTCTTCCGTATGATTATGGGTCTCGAGGAGCCTACCTCGGGTAGCTTCCGTGTGGGTCCTACCGTGAAGCTTGCATACGTCGACCAGCAGCATAAGTCTATCGACCCAGAGAAGACCGTCTACGAGGTTATCTCGCAGAATAGCGACCTCATCCAGCTTGGCAACCGCCAGGTGAATGCCCGTGCCTACGTTGGCCGCTTCAACTTCAACGGTGCCGACCAGGAGAAGAAGTGTGGCGTGCTGTCGGGTGGTGAGCGTAACCGCTTGCACCTCGCCCTCGCACTCAAGGAGCAGGGCAATGTCCTCCTGCTCGATGAGCCTACCAACGATATCGACGTTAACACCTTGCGTGCCTTGGAGGAGGGTCTCGAGAACTTCGCTGGCTGTGCTGTAGTCATCTCGCACGACCGTTGGTTCTTGGACCGTATCGCTACACACATCCTCTCGTTCGAGGGCGACTCGAAGGTTGTCTTCTACGAGGGTTCATACTCGGAGTACGAGGCGTGGAAGAAGGCTCAGGGCGAGGATACTACGCCTAAGCGTGTTAAGTATAAGAAACTTTTGGCAGAGCAGTAGTCTATGGCACAGAAACCATCTATACCGAAAGGTACCCGCGACTTCTCTCCAGAGGAGATGATGCGTCGCACATATATTTTCGACACCATTCGCAGCGTCTTCCGCCTCTTTGGCTATGCACCGCTCGAGACTCCGTCGATGGAGAACCTCTCGACGCTACTCGGCAAGTATGGCGACGAGGGCGACAAACTCTTGTTCAAGATATTGAACTCGGGCGACTACGGTGCCAAGCTCTCGGAGGAGGAGTTGCGTCAGGCATCGAAGATCTCGGAGAAGGGTCTCCGCTACGACCTCACAGTGCCATTTGCTCGCTACGTCGTGCAGCACCAGAACGAGATTGTCTTCCCATTCAAGCGTTACCAGATTCAGCCAGTGTGGCGTGCTGACCGTCCGCAGAAGGGTCGCTACCGCGAGTTCTACCAGTGCGATGTCGACGTGATTGGCTCTAAGTCGCTGCTCAGCGAGGTGGAGCTTACCGACATCGTTGCTCGCGTATTCCAGAAGCTCGGTATCTCTGTTACGCTCAAGATGAACAACCGCAAGATTCTGTTCGGTATCGCCGAGTCTATCGGCCACGCAGATAAAATGATTGACATCACCGTGGCTATCGATAAGCTCGACAAGATTGGCTTGGACAATGTCAAGAGTGAGTTGCGTGAGCGTGGTATCGACGACGAGGCTATCAACAAATTGCAGCCTATCCTTGAGCTCAGCGGCACAAATGCCGAGAAGCTCGAGAAGCTCAGCGAGGTTATCGGTGCGTCGGAGACAGGTATGCTCGGTGTCGAGGAGATGCGTACCATATTTAATAATATAGAGCGTCTCGGCATCGCCCTTACACCAGAGCTCGACCTCTCGTTGGCTCGCGGCTTGAACTACTATACGGGTGCTATCTTCGAGGTTAAGGCCAACGACTTCCAGATTGGCTCAATCTCGGGTGGTGGCCGCTACGATGACCTTACAGGCATCTTCGGTATGCCTGGTATGTCGGGTGTTGGCATCTCGTTTGGTGCCGACCGTATCTACGACGTTATGCTCGGCTTGAACCTCTTCCCCGAGGAGCTTGCCTGCTCTACTAAGGTGCTCTTCATAAACCTTGGCGAGGCCGAGGCAGAGGCTTCGATGCGTATTATGGGCAAGCTGCGTGACAAGGGCACAGCTGCCGAGATCTATCCAGAGGCTGCGAAGATGAAGAAGCAGATGGAGTATGCCAACCGTCGTGGCATCCCCTACGTTGTGATTATCGGCTCTGAAGAGCTCAACGAGGGTACAGCTACGGTCAAGGATATGCGTTCGGGCGAGCAGCAGAAGATGAGCTTCGAGCAGGTAGTTGAGATGTTGTAACTCGATGATTTGCTGTATGAAGTACGTTGTTAGCTTAATCATCGCGTTAGCTTTGTGGTGTGTGGGTGCTTCGGCACAAAAGAGCGAGCAGCAGCGACAGATCGAGAAACTCAACCTCGTCTATCAGCAGATTCGCAACGCCTATGTCGACGATGTGCCTCTTGGACCACTGGTTGAAGAGGCCATCCGTGCGACAATCAAGGAGCTTGACCCCCACTCCGCCTACCTCACTAAGAAGGAGTTGGAGGCTATGCGTAGCAGGATGAAGGGCCAGTTTGCGGGCGTGGGTATGACCTTTATGTCGTACCGCGACACCGTCGTTGTACGTGGCGTGAATAGCGACTCGCCAGCCGAGAGGAGTGGTCTCCGCCTTAATGATCGCATTGTCTCGGTTGACGGCAGGAATGTTGTTGGAATTGACTCCGACAGCATAATGTCGCTACTGCGTGGCGATGAGGGCACTGAGCTAACCCTTGGCATCCGTCGTCGTAGCGAGGCTAAAGAGTTGACTATCAACATTACACGCAGTGTCATCCAACGTAGTGCTATAGATGCAGCATTCCGCATTGGCGACATCGGCTATATCTCTGCCACAAGCTTCTCACGCCCCTTGGCTGTCGACTTTATGCGTGAGTATTACGGCCTTGGCGATGTGAAGGCTCTTATTGTCGACCTTCGCGATAATGGCGGTGGTATCATCGGTTCAGCAGTCGACCTCACAAGCATCTTCCTCAAGAAGGGAGACCTCATTGTGAGCACAGATGGACGCATAGACCACGAAGTGTGCTACAGAAATAACAAGCCTCATTCGATTGATATTCCGCTTGTTGTGCTGATTAACGAAAGTAGTGCTTCAGCAAGTGAGATCTTTGCGGGAGCCATTCAGGACCACGACAGAGGCGTCATCGTAGGTCGCACAAGCTTCGGCAAGGGACTTGTGCAGAGAACCTTTGAGCTTGGCGATGGCTCGGGAATAAACCTCACCATTGCTCGTTACAAGACACCCTCTGGACGACTCATACAACGACCCTACACTATGGGTGAGAGCGAGGCCTATAGGCGTGATACTATGAGGTTTATGCACCCCGACTCCCTCGAGCACGACCCCGAGTTGATGTTCACAACGCTCAAACGTGGACGCAAGGTCTATGGCGGTGGCGGCATCACACCCGACATCTTCTGTGAAGAGAGCTACCCGCAGGTTTCTGACGAGATGCTGGAGATGGTAGAGAGTGGGCTAATTGCCCAATTACACATTGAGTTGTGGGATGGTATTAAGGTAGAGACCTTAAGTGAGAGATACCCTACTTTCGAAGATCTATTGACTGAGAATGAGATAGATGGAGAGATAATAGAGATCATTGAGAAGCTTACTAAGTGCCGTTACTCGGAGCTCACAGACATCGATAAGCTCTACCTCTCTACAATGATTAGGGCCGAGATAGCGAGTCAACTCTTCGGCAAAAGTGCACAGCGATACATTGTCGGCAGAGTGGTTGACGATGTGTTGAAGCGTGCTGTGGAACTACTCGAATCGCCAGAGGAGTACGAGAGGGTGCTGAGTGGCGATATGTAGGAATTTTGGAACAAAAGTTTGGAAGTTTAGGAAATTATCACTACCTTCGTTTAACGATTCAAACTTACAAACAAAACCAAAAATTCCAAGACAATGAGCTTCGAAGGTCATTCACACCGTGAGCACGAGGAGGGTGGCGAGGAGATATTCTCAAAGGCTATCCGTGCAGGTAAGCGTACCTACTATTTTGATGTTAAGGCCACACGTGGCAACGACTATTTTATAACCATCACCGAGTCGCGACGACGTATGCTCGACGATGGTACACCAACCTACACACGCCAGCAGATGCACCTCTACAAGGAGGACTTCGCAAAGTTTATAACATCGCTGGGCGAGGTGATCGACTACATCAAGGCCGAGAAGCCTGAGTACTTCGAGAACCAAGAGTAGGTGCATAATAGAGAGTAACCGTGGGGCTGTTTCCGAGCGAAGCAGTCTCACTTTTTTATGTTTACAATGAACGAGAAGAGCGTAGTATTGGGTTTTAGCGGTGGCATAGATAGCTGTGCCTCAGCACGTTGGCTTACGGAGCGAGGCTACCGCGTGGTGGCTGTCACGATCGACACTATGCACGACGAGACGATGCTTCGTGAGGCTCAGGCGAGGGCCGAGGAGCTTGGAATAGAGTGGCTCGCGGACGATGCCGCGGAGCTGTTCCAGTGCGAGATTGTCGACTATTTCACAGAGAGCTATCGCAACGGCCTAACACCTGCACCCTGCACACGATGCAACCCGAAGATCAAGTGGCGAAGACTCCGCGAGGTGGCCGATAGGCTCGGCATACACCACATTGCAACGGGCCACTACTTCCGTGTTGTGGAGCACGAGGGACGACGCTATGTGGCCAAGGGTGCTGACCCCACGAAGGATCAGTCGTACTACCTCTGGGGACTCGACCAAGAGATACTCAAAAGAGCCTTAACGCCAATGGGTGAGGCGATTAAGAGCGTTGTAAAGGCCGAGGTGGGCAACCGTAGCGAGAGTATGGGCATCTGCTTCTTGGCAGGGTGTCACTACACCGAGTTTTTGGAACGACGAGGTATTGAGCTCAGGCCAGGTGCGGTGCTCGACAGCGAGGGTCGCCACATTGGCAACCATAACGGCATTGCCCGCTACACCATAGGACAGCGGCGCGGCGAGGGTATTCCCGAGGGTTTGCGTGTCGTAGATATCGATGCCGAGGCCAACACCATAACCGTCGACAAGAACGAGAAACTCTTCAAGAAACGACTTTATATAAGCGACTGCAACATTGTGTGCAATAGCGAGTTGTTGACTGCTGGCGATATTACAATCAAGATACGCGGCATTGGCCGTAACCCTGAGAGAGCTGTGAGTGTAGAGCCGTGGAACGATGGGTATGTCGTAGTGACAGACGATGCGGCGTGGGCACCAGCCAAGGGTCAGCCGATGGTTTTCTACCGTGGCGAGAGGGTCATTGGTGGAGGAATAGTTGCGGGATTCGAGTAAATGTTGTACATTTGCCCCACTAAACTTTGAAACAATGGTTAAACGTCTATACAACTGGGTATTATCGTGGAGCGAGAGCCGCTGGGGCTGGGTAGCTCTCCTATTTATCGCACTCTTCGAGGCGAGCTGGTTTCCACTACCCCCCGACATCCTACTCATAGCCCTCTCGTTGGGTGCTACGGCCAAGTCGTTCCGCTTTGCGACGATATGTCTTGTGGGCTCGGTGGTAGGTGCAGCATTAGGCTACGGCATTGGCCACTTTCTGTGGATCACGCCCGATGGTGACCCCACATCGTTGGCGGCACTCTTCTACGAGTATGTCTTTAGCCGCGAGAGCTTCGACAATGTGGGTGCTCTCTACGAGAGGTTCAACTTCTGGATAGTCTTTACTGCGGGATTCACGCCGCTGCCATTCAAGCTATTTACCGTGGCGGGTGGTATGTTCAACATCAACTTCCCGATGTTTATGATAGCCTCGCTGGTGGCTCGCGGTATGCGATTCTTCCTCATTGCGTGGATGATATGGCGTTTCGGAGCACCTATCAAGAGCTTTATCGACAAGTACTTCAACCTTCTGGCAACGCTCTTTGCGGTGATGCTCATAGGCTTCACAGCCCTCGGACTATGGCTCTTTGGCAGCACCGATAACGAGGCAGACGATATGGCGGTAGAGCCTAAGTGTGAGGTGGTTGAGACGCGTGAACTAAACAATGACTTAACTATAGAACAATGCGACACTTTGGACTTATAGGCCGTAGCCTCGGCCACTCATTCTCGGCAAAGTTCTTCAACGGCAAGTTCCGTGCGGAGGAGATTGATGCCGACTACCAGCTCTTCGAGATGGAGAGCATCATACGCCTTGGCGAGCTCTTGGGACGCAACCCTCTTGACGGCTTCAACGTCACGATACCCTACAAGGAGAGCATCATACCCTACCTCGACGACCTTAGCGACACGGCACGCGAGGTGGGTGCGGTGAACTGCGTAGAGGTGCGTGAGGGTAAGCTCATAGGCCACAACACCGACGTTCAGGGTATCGAGGCTTCGCTCCACTGGTTGGAGGCCGACGAGGGTAAGCGCGCTCTGGTATTGGGCACGGGAGGTGCGTCGAAGGCGGTGCAGTATGCCCTAAAGAAGCGAGGAGTGGAGTACACGGTGGTGTTGCGAAACGAGGGCAAGGGCGATGTGACCTACGAGAGACTGACTGCCGAGATGATTGCCGAGCACAAGGTGATAATCAACGCTACGCCCGTGGGTATGCACCCCAACACCGACGAGGCACCAGCCATCGACTACACAGCCATAGGTGCTGAGCATCGCGTACTCGACCTTATCTACAACCCTAAGGAGACCGAGTTCCTGCGTCGAGCAAAGGAGCAGGGAGCACAGACAATGAACGGCATACTAATGCTTCAGACTCAGGCGATTGCGTCGTGGCATATCTGGAAGTAGTTAAGCTAAGAGAGTGGGCTACCAACCCCTCGAACGCCACTTGCGACACACTACGTCTAAAACATACTATACAATAAGATAGGCTACCCCGTTGGAGTAGCCTATCTCTTTATGCTGTGGGTCGAGAGCAAGCACCGTGGCTCGCACCACCACACACTATCTGCCCGACTCGGCGATCTTCTGGCGAATCATCTTGTTGAGATTCTCCGACTGCAAGAGCTCCTCAAGGGTGATGTGCATACGGTAACGCCAGTAGTGGCGTGAGTTAGCAGGCACATTGATACGCTCGTCGTGTGGATTCTCTCTACGCAGCTCGCCATCCATAGCCATCCAATCCTGCAAAGGAAGCACGGTGAGCATTGCTGGCGACTTAAGATGCTGTGCGATGACCTGCTCGGCAATCCAAGGCTCACAGAAGTATGGAGCCTCGCCCCAAGCACCGAGAACCTGGTTGTAGAAACGCTGTGTCACGCCACGGTCCTCCTCCCACCAAGCACGCAATGGGTTCATATCGTGGGTACCCGTAGTGCAGATTGAGAGATATGGGTAGTCGTATGTTGAGCCGAACTCCACCTTAGGATCCTTAGGCATACGCTGAATCTCGAGTGAGAGAATCTGCTCCGACGCCATAACAGAAGGTACGCAGTCTGGAATCATACCGAGGTCCTCGCCGCACACAAGCATACGCGTAGCCTCGGTGAGTGGTGGCAGCTTCTTGAGAGCCTCCCACTTCCAGAAGTCGTTGTGGCGACGGTAGAAGAAGTCGTTGTAGAGACGGTTGTAGGCCTCCTTCTGCTCGTCTGAGAGCCAGCGGTAGCAGTCGGTGTTGTAGGCCGAGATGCGTGGGTGGTAGTGACCCTGCTTGATCTTATCCTCTACGAAGAGCATATTGTCGGTCTCGGCGATGTTGCCCACGTGCCAGTGCTCGAAGTTGAAGCCGTAGCCGCGAATCTCGTCCACGCTATAAGGAAGGGCGGGGTTGAAGCGACCAAGAAGGGCGTTCACTGCGTCGAGAGGAATCTCCCAGATGCGGAAGAAGCCCAAGATGTGGTCGATACGGTAGGCATCGAAGTACTCGGCCATCTTCACGAAGCGAGCACGCCACCAAGCGTAGCCATCCTCGGCCATCTTCGCCCAGTTGTAGGTTGGGAAGCCCCAGTTCTGGCCCATAACCGAGAAGTCATCGGGTGGAGCACCTGCCGACGAGTCCATATTGAAGAGCTCGGGGTAGACCCACGCATCGACACTTGTGCGAGAGATACCGATAGGGATATCACCCTTGAGTACCACACCGTTAGCGTGTGCATAGTCGCGAACATCACGAAGCTGGCGAGAGAGGTGATACTGCACGAAGTAGTGGTAGGCCACAGCCTCGGCATTCTCCTTCTCATACTTTGTAGCCTTTGCTTTAGTATAGGTAGACATTGAGCCCCACTCCGCAAAGTTTGGTGTGCCCTTAGCATCACGCAACGCACAGAAGATGGCGTAAGGACGCAACCACTCCTCGTTGGCAGCCATAAAGGCCTTGAACTCCTTTGAGGCAAGGGTCTTCTTGCCATCCTGAGCGTATATGAGGTGGAGATACTCGTTCTTGGCATTGTTGACACGCTCGTAGTCGACATTAGGGAGTGCGTTGAGCTCCTTGCCGAGAGCCTCGAAACGCTCCATAGCCTCCTTATCCTTGAGTACACCTACATCTGTAAGGTGCAGGAACTGAGGGTGTAGGGCGAATGTAGAGTTAGCATTGTAGGGGTATGAGTCCTGCCAAGTGCCAGTCATCGTGGTGTCGTTGATAGGCAGAATCTGGATGATAGACTGACCCGTAGCAGCTGCCCAGTCGACCATAAGACGGATGTCGCGGAACTCACCAACACCGAAGCTTGACTCAGAACGCAACGAGAATACTGGGATGGCAACACCCGCACCACGCCACGCGGCGAGCTCGAAGCGAGGACGCAAGCCCTCGACAACAAGGCCCTCACCCTCCTGAACGGTATCGTTGAAATAGTAGTTCTCGCCCGACTGCCAAGCGACAACATCGCCCGACTCAGTGTTGATAATCACAAACTTATAGGCAAAAGGAGTCTTTGGAGCCTTGATGCGAGCACTCCACACGGGAGCATCGGCATCGTTCATCACAACGCCCTTCTTAACATCCCACTGACCGAGAGCCTTGGTGTCGCCAACGAGGACAACAGACTCTGTAGAGCGTACCGTAGCGATGTCGGCACGAATGGTGAGGTAGCCGTCGGCAACGCCCTGAGCCTTCTTACGCTTAGCACGGGCAAAGACGCCATCGGTGAACATCGACGAGTGGAACGAGCGATCGTAAGGCAT
>JAFYSI010000108.1 GCA_017559425.1 Alistipes sp. | reverse complement strand
GACCCTCTGCTTGTAAGGCAGATGCTCTGAACCAGCTGAGCTATGCTCCCGATTGTTAAGGCTTGGGACTGCAAGGTAATCATTTTTATCTGCAAATCTTTTCGGTAATATTTTTCAAAGGGTCTTGACATCATAAACATTGAAGCTCGACCGCATCTACTGCTTACCGGGGCTGGGCTATATTTCCTCCACCACCTATGGCCTAAACCATTGCAGCTAATTTGCTACCTCTCTTTGTGCGTCCCTCGCACTTGAGCGCCTGAACAAGGACTTGAACCTAGGACCCCATGATTAACAGTCATGTGCTCTAACCAACTGAGCTATTCAGGCATTTTAAAGAACCGTTATCTTTCGATTGCGGTGCAAAGGTACTGCTTTTTTTTTATTCTCCAAACTTTTTCGCAAAAAAAATCGATTTTTTCTTAAAAAAATGCATTTTTCTGCCCAAAACACACTTTTTCGAGGTCAAAACACAGAAAAAAACAGCCTTGACCCACCCTTTACTACCGCTACTCATAAAGAATCAAAAGTGCAAATATTTACACGGCTCGTCGAGGGCGTGCCGAATATCAACTATATAATATACACGCGTGCATATATCACATATCGGCAGACAAAGTTTGCGTCGTGAGGCTGATTGCAGCAAAAAAATTTTAAAAAAACACTTCAGTAGCAAAAAAAGTGCTGCTGTCCTCCGAAAATTATCCGAGAAGACAGCAGCACAAATCAAGATTAGAGGGGAGACTACTCCTCCAAGAGCTCAAAATATTCAATCGACATATCATCACCAGCCTCGGTAATGACCACCACCTCACCACTGAGCTCGCAGCAAGAGGCAACGACGTAGTCGCCATCAGCGGTATAGGTAGCACTATACTCAAATCCTGTAGCCTCGCAACGCAGAGTGAGCGTCACAGGACTCTCAGCACAAGAGGCAAGGCGAATGACGATAGAACCATCGAGAGTAACAACAGCAAAGCGTGGTCGCTCCGTCTGGCTTCCTGGCCAGATGGGACGTCGCTTGATTGGGATAGTCTGACCGCTGCCAGGTGTGCCAGGTGTATCACCAGGTCCCAAATCACCGTCACCACCGGAGCCTGGGTCGGAAGGACCTGGGGTTGGAGATGTCGGAGCATCGTCCAGGAGGTTGCTCTCGCAGCCAACCACAACCAGCATTAGAAGTATGTATAATAACCGTCGCATTACTCTTCAACAAATATTATCTCTTGGTAAAAGACATCCTCTCCCTCGAATGTAAGAAGGTACTCATAGGTATCTGCCATTGGCTCAATCTCGACGTACTCATCCCAGTGCTCCACACTCATCACCACAACCTCGTCGGTCTGCAACGAACGGATAGTGAGCTCAACAGAGCCTCTTGTAGACAATGGATGGATAGGATAAGAGTAGTCCAAATCGTAGATGATGCGTGGACGACCGATTCTATCGCCAGGTGTGATGGGGCGACGCTTGATGGGCTGCACAGGATGTTTGCCTGAGTTATCACCGCTATCACCAGGCATAGATACGTCACAACTCATACACCCAATAAACAATAGGATACTTAATATATATAATAAACTTCTCATCTAACTGCTAATAATAGATTGCCAAGACTACTTCTCAGAGAGTGCTGCGACAAGCGTAGCCACATCATCACCCTCAAGGGCCTTAATCTTTGACTTGATGTTATACTTAATCTTCGATACCGACACAGGGTCACTATCGATAAATATCGATATTGCACGATTCGAGAAACCCGCAAACGAGTAGAGTGCCACACGGTAGTCACGCTCGCTAAGCTTAGGCAGCATCGTACGAAGACGCTTCATTAGACCTCCACGATACTCATCCACAGCACGCTCAAGCTCCTCGAAACGCTCCGAGTCGCCCTTCATAGCCTCGATAGTCTCAGCGAGCTTATTGAAGACCATACTCTTGTGGCGTGATGAGCCGCTATGGTCGTAGTAGATGTCGCAGAGCTCGTTGAGCTCGCTAAAGCGATCACGATACAAAAGGCTCATCGCCGAGGCCATCTCGCGAGGAACACTATCGAGAGCCTCAGAGAGCTCCTTGATGGTCTCCACATAGCGGGCAATATCGCGATTCTTGTCGCGAATCCTCTTACGCAGAACATAACCCACGCCAATAACTGCCAGGACAATAAGCAGATACATCACCGTATTTCGCTGACGCACCAACTGTCGCTCACGCTCCGAGGCCTCGAGACTCTGCTGTAACATATCGATCTGAACGTTGAGCACAGGCTGCTCCAAGACCTCAATCATAAGTCTATCCTGAGTATGTTTGCTTCGCTCCTGCCAGAAGAGAGCATTCTTATTGTCGCCGATGTTGCGGTAGACAATGTAGCGTGCATAGGTCAGATCAGCCCACTCGGCATCCTCCTCGCCCTCGGCACGCTGGAGAGTCTCCAGAGCCTTATCGCCCTGGCCATTGAACGCCATCAACATAGCCTCCATAGAGCTCTTGTGCGACGTGCCGAAGAGCAGACACTCTCGCTTGTCGAACATCTGAAGGAGGTTGCGACACATATCGTAGTCGTGCATATAGATCGAGAGGTCGAGCAACTCGTGAATCACAGCACACATAAACCTCTTATTATCGACCTTCATACCATACTGCAGAGCCTCGCTAAGGGCATCCTTAGCCCTCTGGAAATCTCGCAACTGGATATGCATAGCACCCATATCGTAGAGGACGCTGGCACTATGGTAGGCCATATCGGCCTCATCGAAGTAACGCTTTGCCGCCTCGTAGGACTCAAGAGCATTTACAAAGAGGCAGCCATCGCCATAGATATCGCCCTTAGCACGCAACACCAGAGCCTTGAGACGTGTATCGCTGATATTGGGAAGCAGTTTCTCGGCCTCAAGGAGCGAGACCATAGCCTCGGCAAGGTGGTCGCTACCACGACGCTGCACAATCAGGGCGTGCTGATAGAGCGAGCGGACATAGAGGTAATCATCGTTAGCATCGCGATAGTACTCAACGGCGACGCGGGTAAGCGAGTCGCTGGTAATATCGATATAGTTATAATAGAGGACCTCGCTATAGACCAACGAGTAGCGGGCCTCATCACCCTTGCCACGGACTCTCTCGCGGTCGACACCCTCCATAAGGTTGAATGCCTGATCGGGAGCCTCTCGCATAAGGCTCTCAGCCTGGAGAATCTGCTCCCAGGTCTGCTTATCTGTCGAACAAGCAACAGCAAAGAGAAGAGCCACCAAAAGCGTAATATGTCTAAGCAACGTTCTCAACATAGCTACAAGGTATTACAATAGGTGCAAATATACACTTTTTTTTTCGATTATCAAACTTCTATTTTAGAGAAGTAGCTGATAGTCGTAGACATCGACATACTCCCTACCACAACGCAACCAATCGCGACGATGAGCACAACGCTCAAAACCCAACGACTCGAATAGCAAGATGCTCGGAACATTGTCGGCGGATATCTGCACCCATACCTGTCTAAGGCCCAACACGGAGCGAGCATAACGCACAACAGCCTCAACAGCAGCACGGGCATAACCGTGACGACGATCCTCGGCGGCATATATCAGCACACCGATGCCAAACCTCTGGTGCTGAGGGTCATAGTCAAAGATATCAACAGTACCCACAGCACGTCCATCGACATCGACCATAAGACGCATCTGTCGCGTGGTGCAGAGGTCGTAGTTCTGCTCCTGGACAAAACGCTGCAACATATCGTAGGACAGTGGTGCCATAGTGCCACTCACTCGCCACACCTCGACATCGTTCTCCCAGATGTATAGGAGGTCGACATCCTCGGGTTCGAGGGCACGAAGACGGCAATTAGAGGCATCGAGTTCAAACATACTACAATCCGATAATCTTGTTTCGAATGAGCATTGCAACGCCCCAGGCATTGGCACCATCACTCATCTTCGACACCCTGAACTTGGTATCCTTATATACGAGGTTCAACGAGTACTTATTTGTCGACGACTTGAGTGGAAGCATCAAGTATTCGCCAGCCATAGCGAGGTTACCACCCACAATCACGGTCTCAGGGTTGAAGGTGTTGATAAGGAAAGCCACGGCCTTGCCGACCTTCTCGCCAGCCTCCTCGATAAGCTCGATGGCGAGGTTATCGTCGTTCTGTGCTGCAGCGATAATATCGTTGATATGGATGCTCTCACCACGGTCGTACATCTCTCTAAGACAGGTGTTTACACCATTACGGATAAGGTATACAATCTTATCCTCGATGGCAATACCCGACACCTCAGTCTCCAAGCAACCCTTCTTGCCACAGCCGCAGATGATCTCGTTGTCGAAGAATGGGATGTGGCCGAACTCTCCCGCAAAGCCATTCTTGCCGTAGTAGAGCTTGCCGTCGATAACTATGCCGATAGCCACGCCGCGACCCATATGCAAATAGATAACATTGCTCTCGTTCTTAGACTTGCCTGTGGTATACTCAGCGTAGCAACGTGCACGCGTGTCGTTCTCGAGCATCACACGGATGTCGATACGCTTCTGGATGATATCCGTAAGCGACTCCTCGCACGAGGTGAAGTACTTATACGAGCGACCAGTCTCTGGATTCACACGACCCACAATCGAGACACCAACACCCAAGATCTTCTCGCGATCGACGCCACACGTTGCCACGAACGACTCGATATTCTGGCATATACGCTCCAAACACTGAGGACGATCGACAAGCTCAAAGCTATTGTCGCAACGCTCGTGGATGACGTTGTTATGGAGGTCGGTGACGACATAGGTCATATGGTCACGACCCACGTTGATACCTATAAAATATATAGCCGAGTTAGCCAAACCAAAGACATTTGGGCGACGGCCACCAGGGGTCTCCACCTTGCCGAGGTCGATGACGATATGGTCGTCGACAAGCTCCTGCACGAGTTTGGTCATCGTTGGCACGCTGATGTGCAACTCACGCGTAAGCTCCGAGAGTATGCACTCGCCATTAAGGGCCATATAGGCGATAATGTTGCGTTTGATGATGTTGTTTTTATGTGTGATACCCTTAAGACTTGCGTCGGCATCAATATTGAAAAACTTGGCCAATGATGTCATTGTTACTTCTGATTTTTATATTTGCTACACAAAGATAATAAAAAAATTTTTTAATTTTATACATATTTTAACAAATATATCGATCTCACTCTGCAAAAATGAGCTTTTTTACCAATGTATTCTTATTGGAGAAGTATTGACCAGACACCGCACAGTAGCAAAAAATTTAGTCACACAATCGCCTCGAGAGTGCATCACAAAGCCACTTCATAGCTTCAGTAGCTGCTCTGCCACAACAAAATAGAGCAACGCTATAGCACAAAATATTTTTTTTGTTACCTTTGCAGCCGAAACTAAGAATAAACTAATGCTAAAACTATGAAGCACGCTTATGTATTTCCTGGCCAGGGCTCGCAGGCCGTAGGTATGGGTAAGGATATCTATGACAACGTCCCAGAGGCTAAGGAGCTTTTTGAGAAGGCTAACGAGATTCTCGGCTTTAGAATTACAGATATTATGTTTGCTGGTACCCCTGAGGAGCTTAAGGAGACTAAGGTTACTCAGCCAGCAGTATTCCTCCACTCAGTGATCCTGGCAAAGGCACTCGGCGTTAAGCCAGATGCTGTTGCAGGACACTCACTCGGCGAGTTCTCAGCCCTGGTAGTTGCTGGTGCACTCTCGTTCGAGGATGGTTTGAAGCTTGTGTCTAAGCGAGCAATGGCTATGCAGAAGTGCTGCGAGCAGCAGCCAGGTGGTATGGCAGCAGTACTCGGCCTCGATGATAAGAGCATCGAGGAGGTGTGTGCAACAGTAGATGGCTGCGTTGTTGCAGCAAACTACAACTGCCCAGGTCAGCTCGTAATCTCGGGTGCTAACGAGGCTGTTGACCAGGCTTGCATCAAGCTCAAGGAGGCTGGTGCACGTCGTGCGTTGCGTTTGCCTGTGGGTGGCGCGTTCCACTCTCCACTTATGGAGCCAGCACGTCAGGAGCTCGAGCAGGCTATTGCCGAGGCTCAGTTTATGACCCCTTCGTGTCCTGTATATCAGAATGTCGACGCTCAGCCATACACAGATGCCGAGGCTATTAAGAAAAACCTCATCGCTCAGCTTACAGCACCAGTACGCTGGACTCAGATTGTTGAGAAGATGATTGCCGATGGCGTTACCGAGTTCTCAGAGGTAGGTCCAGGCAACGTTCTCCAGGGTCTTGTATCGAAGGTTAGCCGCGAGGTGGCAGTAGAGTCAAAGTCTACACTCGAAACCACATTTGGCTTAGCCCGCCGAAACACGAAAACAGATTCCCGTCAAGGCTCTCTTGGCGGGAATTATTGTTTTTACAGAGTCGTTCCACCCCGAGATTTCGCCATTTCACCGACAAAGCGAACTGTTGCACATAGCCTATCCCAAGGATCTAACTCCCTGATTGGCACGCATTTTGCAACGTATAGCTCCAAAACTTATGGCTCGAGAGCCGAACAAGCGGCACAATAACGAATTTTGCAGTTTGAGAAATTATTTTTAACTTGCAGTCGAAATCAAGATTATTAACTAAAAAATTGTACGCCTATCGACACAACTCTGCTCTTGAACTGATTTAAAATATTGAGAGTATGAACACGAATGTGAATGTATTGAGCGACCGTGCGTTGCTTAATAACTACCTTTCGGGGGATAGGAGTGCTATATCTGAGCTTATCGATCGCCACAGCTCACGTGTGCGTAGTTATATTGGTATGATGGTCAAGGATGACGACATCGCCAATGATATCTTCCAGGAGACATTTATCAAGGCCGTGAAGGTCATCGACGAGGGTCGCTACACCGACTCTGGTAAATTCTTGTCGTGGGTGTTGCGTATTGCCCACAACCGCGTGCTCGACCACTTCCGCCGTGAGAAGGCGAGTCGCCAGATTACGGAACGCGAGGCTGGATACGATATGATCGGCACGTTGCGTCTTGCAGAGCCCAATACCGAGGACGAGATGGTACAGTCCGAGATTGAGGAGTCGGTACGTCGACTTATCAACCTACTGCCCGACGACCAGCAGGAGGTGATACGCCTACGCTACTACTCAAAGCTCTCGTTTGCCGAGATTGCCAACGAGACCAACGTGAGCATCAACACCGCTTTGGGACGTATGCGTTACGCCTTGATCAACCTTCGTAAGCTCATCAAGGAGAAAAATATCGTACTTAGTTAACACCTGGCACAATAAACCAAGGCAACACACCGTTATTAGGACAAACAAACTCTAATAACGGTGCCTATGGGTGAAATTGACAATCGTACTTTACAACTTGCGAGCGACGAAGCCCTGCTTCTTAGCGATGTCATTGCTGGCGACCACGAACTATTATTCCTGGATAGCTATCTAATGGACATCTTCAACGGTGATAATTAGACTCGCAACACATTGTGAATTGGGAGCTGACACGACACAAACGAGGTTTAGTCAGCTCCTATTTTTGGCTGTTTTAACAAAGATCACCACATAAACTTATGGCATAGTTTTTGTCTATATCTCCAATATTATCACCCGTTAGAAATAGACAATAAAGTAGAATAAACTATCCAAAAGGGGCTTTTTTACAGTAAAAGTTTTGGAGAATGGAATAAATATAGTATCTTTGCTCTATGAATTGTCGCCCCCGAAGAGCATATTCCTCGGCGACTACGGTGTAAGACTCAGCAAAACTGAGGAAATAGAGTGCTGATATTTTTTTGATTAGCAACGTCTAACACCAGACACAAGAGTAATTTTTGTAAAGTTAACAACTTCTAAATGTTCGCGAAGAATCACATACTCCTCACCTTGTCACTCGTTGTGGCAGCTGTTGTTATGCCGCTCTTTGGCGTAGCACAGCAGACCGCTGTGACCCCAAATACAAAGGTCGAGAATAGAGGTATCAGTGTCGACTTCCGCGTCAACAGCATAGTCATCGATCCAGCATATCGCAACAATGCTAAGGCACTCGAGCAGATCGACTCGCTCTACAATGTCCTTATGAACGATAGCTCTATCGAGATTGTTGCCATCGAGTTCTGCGGTACCGCATCGCCTGAGGGTA
The DNA here is from genome assembly GCA_017559425.1 of Alistipes sp. Classification (GTDB taxonomy): domain Bacteria; phylum Bacteroidota; class Bacteroidia; order Bacteroidales; family Rikenellaceae; genus Alistipes. The sequence continues at coordinate 12,950 of JAFYSI010000108.1, read as the reverse complement.
GTGCAGCTCTCAACCACCGCTTGAGTCACGGTCGTCTCTTAGCACTTGAGAAGATTGTTCGCGACAAAATCAACATTCCTCAGGAGATTGTCACAGAGGTTGATCACTACATCGCTTGGGACCACCTCATCTCACTGGTCGAGAACGACAACACGTTGCCAATGCGTGAAGAGGTACTCGAGATTCTCCGTGGCGACTACCCCACCACAACAGACCTCTATGGTCGTGAGATTGATGGTCGCATCACCGAGCTTCGCAAGATTCAGGGCGGAGCAGTTTGGAGCACAATGCACAAGAAGTACTTCGACCAGATGCGTAATGCGTGGTTCATTGTTGTGACAACACGCAAGGTTGAACCCGAACCAGTTGTTGAGCCAGAACCTACTCCAGAACCTGAGCCAGAGCCTACTGTAGAGCCGATTGTAGAGCCGATTGTAGAGCCAGAACCAGAGCCTATCGTAGAGTCTGAAAGACCACGACCAATAATGAATATCAAGACTAACGCACTTGAGGTTGCAGGTCTTATTGCCAACCTCGGTTTTGAGGTTAAGCTCGCTCAAAACCTCTCTCTCGACGTCATTGGTCACTACTCGCCATACGACTACTTTAAGTTCGACCGCAAGATACGAGTGTTTGCCATCCAACCAGAGGTAAGATACTGGTTTGGCGAGACATTGATCAAGGGTCACTTCGTAGGTCTGCACGTCCCAGTATCGGGCTTCAACGTTCAGCTTGGCGACAAGCGATACCAGGATCCTAACCGTGCAATATGGGGCGTAGGTCTTAGCTATGGTTACGCAATGCCATTGGGTAAGGATAGCAACTGGGGTGTCGAGTTCACCGTGGGTCTCGGCTATATGAATATAGTATACGACGTGTACGAGGGCGTACTCAATGGTAAGTACCAGGAGACAAAGAAGATGAACTACTTCGGTCCTACACGTCTCGGTATCGACTTCTCGTACCGCATTAATAGCAATAAGAAGAGCAACAAAGAGAAAACTTTGGGTAAATAAATGTTTGGTCAATTAAGACATATCGCTGTGTTCGTGTTGTTGTGGTTTGCACTCGCAAGCTGCGACAAGACCATTCACGAGTATCCAGGAGAGAACAACATCAAGCTCACCGTGCGTTGCTCTGTCGACCTGTCACACCCTGAGTACTTCACAAACGTAGAGTGTGACCCAGAGACAGGTACATCGTACGTTGTTCGTGCACAGGGTATCAACCCAACAAGTACCCGATTCACCGAACCAGTATGCTTGCGTTATGTTATCGACCTCTACCGTGTGACAGCATCTCAGTCGAAATTCGTGGAACGTAAGATACTCTTTGCCGACGTTAGCGACCCTAACCCTCAGGCAATTACTACGTTCAATGTCGATGCACAGAAGTACAAGGTGCTCATCTGGTGCGACTACGTACAGGACGATGTGCGTGAGGCGTGGTATTACAACACCGACGATCTTCGTAATATTAGATACTCCGACGAGGAAGTTCTGGACAACAACGATAAGGACGTATTCTCTAATATGATTGACGTTGACCTCACCAGCTACTTCTACGAGACAGGCGACATCGAGGAGGTCTACGACGTTGATCTTCAGCGTCCTAAGGGTCGATTTAAGTGTATCACCACCGATATGGATGACTACCGAAAGAATGGCGATGACCCTGAGAATATCACTGTAGTATGTACCTATATCCAGTATGTATCAGCGGGTTACAACGTTGAGGAGCAGAAGCCTAACTACTTCGATCCTACGCGTACGTTCATCACTAAGGCACGCATCGACGACGATGGCAAGCTCGAGCTCTGCTACGACTATGTCTTTGTGAACGGTAAGCAGACAAACGTGAAGATTAACTTCCACTTCTTCAAGGGTGACGTAGTCATAGACAGCAACGGAGGTATCACAGGTGAGCTTATCAGCCAGTGGGCAGGTATTGTTGTTCCGCTGAAGCGTAATATGGAGACCATCATTGAGGGACGTATGCTTACAACCTCATTCGGTACTGGAGGTTTCGGTATCGACCCATCATTCGAGAATGAGATTGTAATCCCTTGGGGTGACTAAAGATCCTATTGGGGCATAACGATACTAGGTAAATATTAAGGACTATCTTGCATTAAGGCAGATAGTCCTTTTTTTTAACCACGACGATAGATTTCTAGCGGTTGAACTATCATTAAACAAAACAACAATAAAAAACTATTAATACTATGAGACGACTAATCCTTACACTTGCCACGCTATTAACCCTCTCAGGCGTTACGAGCAGTTGGGCAGAATCACCCACATCACCAAGAGAGATTCCGATACGTCACTTTTGGAACACGGGCAACGCCAAGGACTTCAACGAAAAACCGCTCTTTGGCGATGTTGAGAGCATAGATGTAGAGGTCTACACCATCGAGTTAGAAGATAAAATACCGTTGTGCTTCGAGACATACACCTTTAATGAGTATGGCCACGTGAGCAAAATTGAAAGTAGATACATCGACGGCACAGAGTACAAACTCCTTGCATCATACAACGAACGTGGCGATAGGCTCTTCGTGGAGGAGTATCGTGATGGAGAGTTAGATGAACAAACGAAGTATACATACGACTACGACAACAACACCTACACAAAAGAGGTATACAATGCCAGTAGCCTCATCTACACCAGCATCTACGAGCTAGACGACAAAGGCGAAATAGTTTGTGAGCGTGTTATATATCCTAGCGGCAGCGAGAATATAAGTACATCAACACCTTTATACTTTGGTACGAGGAGGGATTACCTACGCAACGGATGCTTGTCAAGCTGTATCTACACCACTGAGCAGGAGGTAGATGGCGTAACAATTAAGACTAAATCTTACAATTCAATGAAATGCAAAGATATAGAGATCTACAATAGTAAGGGACAGATTGTCGTAAGAGAGTATCAGTACCTCAATGGAGACCTCGAGTGCAGACTATACAAGTACAACGACAACAACCTCCTGAGTAGTGTTATTACAACGAACAACGGCAACTTCGAGCACGAGGAGATCTACACCTATGACGATACGAGCAACCTCATCTCAGTTGTGCATATCAATGATGAAAACGAAGCTATCTACATCAACAGACTATGGTACGACGATATGGGCAACGTAATCCAGGAATATGAGAATCCCGACCAACTCGACTACGAAAAGTTTATCATATTCAAAATCAACTACCGCAAGTAGTCGTGGCACAATAAATGTATCCCTTGAATCATAAAACAAGACTATGAACAAGGGATACATTTTACTTATGACCGCAATCGTACTCTCAACACTGGCAAGTGCAAAGTCATACGACATCGACCGCACAACAGTTAGCGACATCGACCTCAAGCGTTATATGGGACGTTGGTTCGAGATAGCACGCTTTGACCACTCCTTCGAGCGTAACCTCGACTACTGCGAGGCCTTCTATGCCCTGCAGGACGACGGCACTATATCGGTAACCAACACCGGACTTAATAGTCGCACAGAGAAGCGTAAGACAGCCTATGGCAAAGCAAAACTTGGCGAACGACCAGGACAGCTGAGAGTATCGTTCTTCTGGTTCTTCTACTCCGACTACAACATCTTAGCACTAAGCCAGGAGTACGAGTGGGCACTCATAGGTAGTAAATCGGAGAAGTATCTATGGATACTATCACGCACCCGTCACCTCGACAGCAACACGCGAAACAACATCGTAGCCATAGCTCAGAGCCGCGGCTACGACACCTCCAAGCTAATTTGGGTAAAGCAGTAGAGGGTTGTGAAAAGCTGTATGGACAAAAAGAATGGAGCTGTCTAACAAGTTTTTTAACCTTCTGAGAATTGCGTATTTGAAAAGGTTCTCAGATAGCTCCCGAATAAAACGAGCCTGTCCACTACTTGTTGGACGGGCTCATTCCATTCTAATCATTGAGTAAGCACAACTACTCCTCGAGACCTATTCGTCTGATAATCCACTCAATAGTCATTCTACGAGCTTCGTCGCTAAGTTGGTCAATAGAGTTGAAACAGCCAAACTTATGGTGTGTACGCTTATCAAACTCAGCAAGCTTCTCTGCAATATAGGAATCATCCCTCTTAGGCTTGAGATACAAGAGATCATTTGCTGGACGCAACTCTAACTGCTTCTCTCGATTCAAGAGTAGATATTGAATCTCCTCAACATTATACTGCGAAGGCTCACGGAAGCGATGCTTAATGTTCTGCTCAAGATGGCGTGGATGCTTCTCAAAGTAACTCTCATAGGTGCTACGCTTTAGAGCCTTGGGTGTGTGGTAAATCTTGATAAAATGACGACGTATGCCGAGCAAGCGTGCTGCATTCATCATAGTCTGACGAAACGACACCTTACGCGATCCATCACGATGGCGACGGAACAGGTGGGTAAGGGTTGTATAGAACGAGCTATACTTCTTACCATAACAGACAACACGACCATCCTCGGTAAAAAAGTCCTCAGGACGTGTTGGAGCAGCTAAGATAAGGTCATCGTTGAACTCAATGTAGTGCTCCGCGAGGCCTGGAATACGCCACGTCATCGACTCAATAGATATTGAGTTGAACGTAGGCAGATATTGCTCATAGCCAGCAAAGATGACTTTATGGTCGACAATCTCCATTGGTATAGAACCATCGGGGAAGTTCTTAGCAATAAAATCGTCGAGCATTGGATTCTGCTCGTCTGTAACAATATAGATCTTATTTAGCCACGGTGCATAGCGATTAAGCGAAGCTACGCAATAGAATATCTCGCCAAGGCTGGTAAATCGTGTGCTTCCAGCAACATCATCACGCGTAAGGCTCTGCCTAGAGCCATACTTCTCACGCTTAGCTTTGTGGCGTGGGTCATCACCATCTACCCACGTGATTACAGCATCAATCTTCATTATTTTGTTTGGTTTTGTTCGTCAAGTCTATTTTTCGAGTTCGAGGCGATGCTCAATCCACTCTATAATCATCCTTTGCCCCTCATCGCTCGCCTGGTCGATAGAGTTAAAGCAGCCAAACCTCTTGGATCTCTGCTCTGCAAAGCCATCGAGCTTTCGACGGACATAGCCATCATCGCTCCGTGCCATTAGGTAGAATAGCTCCTTATGAGCATCGCGAAGCTTGCAACGGTCCTCTGCCATAAGAGTGATGTAGTGAACCTCCTGGGGGCTAAACTGCGAGGAGTCACGGAAGCGGCAACGTATGTTACGCTCGAGTGCCTCAGGATGCTTGGCATAATAACGCTCATAGTGATTCCTAAGCAGAGCCTTAGGCGTATGGTAGAGCATAATAAAGCGGTTTTTGCTACCCGCCAAGCTGGCAGCATTGAGCATAGACTCCTTGAAAGAGACCTGCTTAGGGGCATTTAAACGATATTTCAAGAGTCGACTGAGCTTTACAGGCAACGACCATCGTAGCTCACCATAGCAGTATGCACTACCCTCCTCGGGAAAGAAGTCCTCAGGTGTCGTTGCAGCACCGAGAATAAGATCGTCATTAAACTCTATATAGTGCTCCGCGAGGCCAGGGATACGCCACGTCATCGACTCAATAGATATGGAGTTGAACGTAGGCAGATACTCCTCATAGCCCTCAAAAATAACCTTATGGTCAACTATCTCCATAGGAATAGAGCCAGCGGGGAAGTGCTTTGCCACAAGATCATCGAGCATCGGATTCTGCTCGTCGGTCACGATATATATCTTGTTAAGCCACGGTGCATAGCGATTGAGCGAGGCTACGCAGTAAAATATCTCGCCAACGCTTCTGTAACGCGTAGTGCCAGCAACATCGTCGAGCGAAAAAATTCGCTTATCACCATACTTCTCACGCTTGGCCTTGTGGCGAGGATCATCGCCATCGACCCAGGTGATGACTGCATCGACCTTAAAACTCATTTTCGTACTTAGATTTTTTTGGGAAACAGGACTCTAACGCATTGATTAGCGTCGAATGCATCTCGCGATACTGCTTATCACTCAGCTGCACATCGTTGATACACACCAACGCACGCGATGGGTTGAGAAGATAGTTAGCTATAGTATCGGCCGAGGCAACACCCATCGAGAAGTGACGACTTGGCTGACGATGCTTGATAACACGACCCTTGAGATAGGCGTAGTCGGTGAAGAGATATTGCGTGATATTCTCTGCTCGGCGTGTACGGCTGAGCGTGCGAAGGATATCCTCCTTAACCGCCTCATATGCCTTGCGACACTCGCTACGAAACATCGGAGCACAGATGTGCTGAGGACGGAGGAAGTACCACGTTGGCCTTATACCGAGAGCCTTGCGTGCTGCACGGTCCGAGTTGCGACATATCTTCTTGAACATATCCATCGACAAGATATGGCGGCTGATGCCGATGACACCCTTGCCATCTTGGAAAAAATCTTCGGCTCGCATAGGTAACATTGGGAAGATATCGTCGTTGAAGTACAAAAACTCCTCGTCGAGATCCTCGATGTTGAACATATGAAGCTCTATGGTATTACTATTGAATGTTGGAAGGTGCTCGGCAGGGATGATATCTTTATGCAACACCACATTAACCTCTTTGCGATTCAGCCACTCAGGTACCTGGCTCTCGCCCGAAACAACAAGGTGTACCTTGCGGACAAACGACATATTCTTCTCGATACCTCTAAACAGGTATTTCAAAGTACCCCAATCCCTAAAACGTTTCTCAAGAATTGGCGTATTTGTATGCTTTGCGTACTCTGCTTGCCACACAGGGTCAAGACCGTTAACGTATGTTATTACTATATCCATAAACTATTCTAGTGTTGACTTACCGAATCTTCGTGCCTGCTTCTCGGGCGTGTGCTTCCATCGCTTATGCGACCACAACCACAGCTCAGGGGTCTTGATAATCATACGCTCAAGACGCTCGGCATAGCGACGCATAATATCGGTTGGTGAGACATCCTCCTCGCCATCATAGATAAGCTCGAGCGTGACACCATATTGACCTGGCTTAATGCGACGAATATGGCTAAAGTAAGCTGGAATCTTGAACTTGATTGCCAAGCGAGCACCACCATCGACAAAGGCTGTAGGACGACCCAAGAAATTGATCCACTCAGTATCGGCCGCAAGGCTAGGACTCTGGTCCGAAACAAGACCGAGGCAGATACTGTACCCTTTTGAGCGATGTGAAATGTAGTGGCGTGGTGTCTGCGTCATTGGCACCTGATCGATATTTTCGGCAAACTGACGAATGCGACGGTAATAGGCCTCAAAAACCTTACTACTGAGCGGATGGTAGACCGACATAAACCTCGCGTTGCTGAACTCCCAGGCGTACATCGGGAAGTACTCCCAGCAACCAAAATGCGAGGCGAGAGCCACCCAGTCACGACCATCAACCGCCCTTAGATGCTCCTCACGATTCTCCCAAATGATATACTTACCACGACTTCTGATGTCGACACCAGCAAGGCAGATAGTATCCACTACCACCTCGGAAAGTGTTGAGTAATAACGATTTCTGATTTTACGAATCTCCGATTTTGACTTCTCGGGAAATGATGACTGAAGGTTGCTATCTATAACCCTGCGGCGATAGCCCACTACACGAAAGAGAGCCGTAAGAAATGGCTGAAACAGTCCAAAGCGAAACCAACGAGGTGTAACGCTCATAGCACGGCTAAAGCCCCAAAGCAGAGCCAAGCCAAGACGTTGTAGGAGGTTCAACTCCAGATTATTACCTTTTTTTTCGCACATCGTCGTAAATTTTCGAGGCCAAATATCGACAAAAGGCCTACGATAGATGCAAATGTAGTAAAAATTTATGGATGAGACAAATCTCAAAGAGATTTATTATCAATTCTCTGAACCGACAACTGCGGCAACAGCCTCCGAAATCTGATCATAGTCAAAGCCCTGGGAGAGTGCATAGCGAAAGATCTTGCCACGAAGTTCATAGTCGGACGAGGCCTTTATGGTACGGAGTTTACGTCGCAGTTTCTCTTGGAGAGCTGACTGAACAGCTTCGCCATCAATCTCACGAAGTGCCTCTCTTATAATATCTTGCGAGATACCTTTAGCCTTAAGCTGAGTAGATATCTTACGCCATCCCCAACCCGATAGTCGCGACTTCTCACGAACGTAAGCCTCGGCATAGCGACTATCGTCGATAAAGCGATTGTCGATAAGCTTTTGAAGTACTGCACGGCGTTCAGCCTCTGGGACACCCCATCGCTGCATAAGACGCATAGCATCGCCCGACGACTTCTCGCTGCGGGCAGCAAGACGCATCAGCGACTGCAAAGCCTGAGCTGCCGTCTTAGGCTTTTGCTCCTTCGGCTTTCGCTCCTCGGCTATGAAACCATCGTTGCACATACCATTCGCTCTTTTCCTCTAAAGTCCTCACGAACAACAATATCTGTATAACCCTCAGCCTCGAGCATAGCACGCATCTCACCGGCATAGAGCTCATAAATCTCGAAGTATAATTTTCCCTGCGGCTTAAGCATACGGCGAGCGGTGCGGGCAATAGAGCGGTAGAAAATCAGTGGATCAGAATCCTCTACAAAGATGGCCGTATCAGGCTCGTAATCAGTCACATTACGACGCATCGACGACTCATCACTACGCGGGATATAGGGAGGATTCGAGACCACCACATCGAGCTTTTCGCTCACCAACGTCGAAAAATCCGCAAGGGCATCACCCTCGATAAACTCCACATCTGGAGCATACTTCAAGCTATTTCGACGGGCAATTGCTAGGGCCTTATCAGAGATATCAAGAGCCCAGACACGGCTATTTTTGAGGCATCTACGAAGCGAAATAGCTATACATCCCGAGCCTGTGCCGACATCTAAAATACGAGCATTAGACGAGCTCTCGAGAGCGATCCACTCGACAAGCTCCTCGGTCTCGGGACGCGGGATTAGCACACCCTCAGCAACCTCAAAATCGAGGCCATAGAACTCTGCACGACCAATGACATACTGCACAGGTCGCCACTCACAAAGCTCACGAATTATTCTATCTATATCTTTGATTTCAAGCTCCTTATATGGCTCTACAAGAAGCTCATTACGACCAATTCCTCCACACTCCGTAACAACTATCTCGGCAATCTGTCGAGCCTCAACCTCGCCATAAAGTTCCTTGATAGCCTCCGAAATTTTGAGAAGTATCTCTCTGCGTGTAGCCATAATCTACTGATTTTGAAGCTTTAAATCGGCCAAAGCAAAGGCCACCATAGCCTCGACAACAACCTGAGCCCTACGAGCAATGCAGGCATCGTGACGACCACCAATTGTAAGCTCCTCAACACACTGAGTTTCAAAATTATAGCTCTGCTGCTTGAGAGCAATACTTGGCGTTGGCTTGATAGCAACACGAACAACGATGTCGTTGCCATTGCTGATACCTCCGTTGACACCTCCCTCATTATTGGTTGCAGTCGTTCCCGAGCCATCAATGATTGCATCGTTACGCTCTGAGCCACAACGATCTACACCACTAAAGCCATCGCCAAACTCAACGCCTTTAACACCTGGAATCGAGAACAACAGATGCGACACAACGCTCTCGACAGAGTCGAAGAAAGGTTCACCAAGCGTAGCTGGGACACCCACTACCCTACACTCCACAACACCTCCAACAGAGTCGCCAGCAGAGCGTGCCTCGGCGATGATTTGATCAAATTCCTCGGGATTTGAAGAGCCTCCAACACGACATAGCGAGGTGTGGAAAGTCACCTCCGGAAGCAGCCTCTTAGCCACCACACCCGCAGCAACAAGGGCTACGGTCATACGTCCTGAGGCGATGCCTCCACCAGCGAGGTTATACTCCTCGCCATACTTCCTTCGCTGCGTAAGATCGGCGTGCGAGGGGCGTGGCTGACGCCTTAGATGGGAGTAATCGGCAGAACGTATATTCTTATTATAGAATGTTATTTTTACTCTCTTGGCGGCGGCAACACCCTCGCTATCAATATACTCAATATGGGGAATATCATCCTCCTTACGAGGTGTGTCACCCACACTTAGTGGACGGCGACGCTCTAAATCCGAGGTAAAATCCTCGGCAGAGAGTTCGACGACATCGCCCAATCCATCTATCACGACACCCACACTCTCTGCGTGTGAAGCACCGAAAATGGTCATTCGGAGTATGTTACCAAAACTATTATTCACGACCTATGCATTTGAGAGTTTCGAGGTCATCGAAGAATGATGGATAGCTCTTGGCTACGCACTCGCGATTGTGAATATCGAGCTCCTCATCAAGACGCAACGCAGTAATTGCCAACGACATAGCAATACGGTGATCGTCGTGAGAGTCGACCTTAGCAGCCTCAACCTTACCACCCACAACACGCATCACATTCTCGTCGTAGTCGAGCTCTATCTCGATACCGAGCTTGGCGTACTCCTCCTTGAGCACCTCACCACGGTCGCTCTCCTTGCCTCTAAGACGCTCAATGCCGTAAATCGTAGAGACTCCCTCAGCCGCGGCAGCAAGAGCCACCAACGCAGGAAAGAGGTCGGGACACTGCGTAGCGTCGAAGGTAAAGGCCTCAAGATCGCGATGCGACACTGTAATAGAGTTCTCCTCGATAACAAGCGAGGCTCCAGCACGCTCTAATGCACGACAAATTGCCGTATCAGCCTGACGCGAGAGGGTCGAGAGGTTGGTAATACGCACCTCACCAGCAATTGCCGCAGCGACCATAATCATTGCCGCAGCACTCCAGTCGCTCTCGATAGTGTAGTCAACAGCTTCGTAGCTCTGACCGCCCTCGATAAAGAACTCGGAGTAGTCTCCCTCGTGGTACATAACCTCAACACCGAAACGCTCGATGGTATCAAGAGTCATATCTATATATGGCGTAGAGACTGCTCCACGCACCTCAATAGTGGTATCTCGCTTAGCCAATGGAAGGGCTATGAGCAGCCCTGTGACAAACTGCGATGACATACTGCCATCGACCACCACGCGACCACCACGCATAGGGCCACGCACCTCGATAGGGAGTCGTCCGCCACCATCACGCACCGCCACGCCGAGCTCCTGCAGAGGCTCGATCATCATCGACATAGGGCGATGAAGAAGCGTACCCTCGCCCGAGATGCATATCGAGCGGTCGGCAAGTGCTGCAATAGGGGTAAAGAGGCGTGCCGAGAGTCCCGACTCGCCAACATTTAGGCGGTCGGTACGCGGATTGAAGCCTCCCTCAATGGTAATGGTATTGTCGTTAATGATCTCTACCGTAGCACCCAACGCCTCGATAGCGGCGATGGCAGAGCGGGTGTCACGACACAGCTCAATGCCACGAAGTGTGGTGCGTCCCGAAGCAAGAAGTGCTGCGGCCAACGCACGCTGAGCATAGCTCTTAGAACAAGGGGGTGTTATCTCGCCCCTCAAACGATTCCCCGAAGGGACACAACTGTCGTCCATATATGGTCTTTATTCGTTATCCTCTACTTCATCCTCACTAACCTGGCTCACGTGGCCCAACGCACGCAGAGCCTCCTCACGCTCACGCTCCTCCTGCTCACGCATCTGACGTTTCATCTGTGGCGATGTTCGGAGCACAAAGTTGCTACCAAGATATACACGACGTACCATCTCATCGGCAGCAAGATCCTCGGCAGTACCAGCCTTCAAAATCTTACCCTCGTACAAGAGGTAGGTACGATCCGTAATTGCGAGGGTCTCGTCGACATTATGGTCGGTGATGATAACACCGATATTCTTCTCCTTGAGTGTACCTACGATGCTCTGGATATCCTCCACGGCGATAGGGTCGACACCCGCAAATGGCTCATCGAGCAGGATAAACGATGGATTGATGGCCACAGCACGAGCAATCTCCGTACGGCGACGCTCACCACCAGAGAGCTGGTTACCATAGCTCTTACGCACCTTCTGCAAGCGGAACTCCTCGATAAGCTGCTCAACACGCTCTCGCTGATACTGGCGGGAGAATTTGGTCATCTCGAGTACGGCACGTATATTGTCCTCGACAGTGAGGTGGCGGAATACTGAAGCCTCCTGAGCAAGATAACCGACACCCATCTGAGCACGACGATAGACAGGCTCCTTTGTGATATCGAAGACCTTACCATTATCGTCCTCGAGGAATATTCGTCCCTCGTTGGGTTTGATGAGTCCTACTATCATATAGAAGGTAGTGGTCTTACCCGCACCGTTAGGACCGAGCAAACCTACAATCTCACCCTGCTTAACATCGATTGAGACGTGGTTAACAACAGTGCGTGATTTATAGGATTTTACCAATTCGCTTGTGAACAATCGCATCTTTTTTCGTAAATTTTTCACAAAGTTATTACTATTTTTCAAAAATATATATTATATTTGGGTAAATTTTTTCACGACAAAAAATTATGGACACCGAACAAGGAGGAATTTTACACGAGAAATTGCACGAATATTTCGGCTTTACATCGTTCAAAGGCAACCAGGAAGCGGTAATTAACAATGTGCTTTCAGGCAAGGATACCTTTGTCCTTATGCCTACAGGAGGCGGTAAATCGCTATGCTACCAGCTCCCCGCACTCATTATGGATGGCGTGGCGATTGTCATCTCTCCACTTATTGCACTGATGAAGAATCAGGTCGACGCGATGCGTACCTTCTCGACAGAGTCGGGCATCGCCCACTTCCTAAACTCATCGCTCAACAAGTCGGCTATTGCCCAGGTGCGTCAGGATGTTCTTGAGGGTCGCACCAAGCTGCTGTACTTCGCTCCCGAGTCGCTCACCAAGGAGGACAATATCGCCTTCTTGCGTAAGATTAAGATATCGTTCTACGCTATCGACGAGGCTCACTGTATCTCGGAGTGGGGTCACGACTTCCGCCCTGAGTATCGTCGTATTCGTCCTATTATAAATGATATCGGTCAGGCACCTCTCATCGCCCTCACGGCGACAGCTACACCAAAGGTGCAGAT
>JAFYSI010000001.1 GCA_017559425.1 Alistipes sp. | reverse complement strand
TCCAGAAGAACCTCGGTATGACCGATGCTACGGTCTTCCGATCGTCGTTCAACCGTCCAAACCTCTACTACGAGCTCCGCCCTAAGCACAACGTAGACCACGACATCATCCGATTCATCAAGCAGAACTCTGGTAAGAGTGGTATCATCTACTGCCTCAGCCGCAAGAAGGTTGAGGAGCTTGCCGAGCTGTTGGTTGCAAACGGCATCAAGGCCCTGGCCTACCACGCTGGTATGGATGCTCAGACGCGTGCCGACAACCAAGATGACTTCTTGCACGAGCGTGTAGATGTCATCGTCGCCACGATTGCCTTCGGTATGGGTATCGACAAGCCAGACGTTCGCTATGTGATCCACTACGATATTCCTAAGTCGTTGGAGGGCTACTATCAGGAGACTGGTCGTGCAGGTCGTGATGGTGGCGAGGGTCACTGCTTAACATTCTACAGCTACAAGGATATCCAGAAACTCGAGAAGTTTATGCAAGGTAAGCCTGTTGCTGAGCAGGAGATTGGCAAGTTACTCTTGTTGGAGACAGTCTCATACGCCGAGTCATCGATGTGTCGTCGTCGCTCACTCTTGCACTACTTCGGCGAGGAGTATAAGGAGGGTAACTGCGGTAGCTGCGACAACTGCTGCAATCCTAAACCAAAGGTCGAGGCCAAGGAGGAGCTTCAGCTCGCTCTCGAGGCATTAAAGGAGATTGGCGACAAGTTTAAGATCGACCACCTCGTGGCGGTGCTTATGGGTAAGACCACAGCGATGATTAAGAGTTACGGCCACAACAAACTTGAAGTCTTTGGTGCTGGCCAGGATAAGGATATTCGTTTCTGGAATGCTGTGGTGCGTCAGGGTCTTATTATGGGCCTTATCGACAAGAATATCGAGAACTACGGACTTATCTCAATCAACAGCCGTGGCGAGGAGTATATCAAGAGTCCGAAGTCTGTGACTATCACTCTCGACCACGACTACGACTCTGAGGAGGATGCCGAGGCAGCAGGTCCTATGAAGGGTGGCGGAGCTGCAGACGAGGAGCTCTTCGCAATGCTCAAGGATTTGCGTCGCAAGGTGGCAAAGCAGAATGGCCTGGCTCCATACGTCATCTTCCAGGATCCATCGCTCGAGGATATGTCGATTCAGTACCCTATCACCATCGAGGAGATGCAGACAATCTCTGGCGTGGGTGTGGGCAAGGCACAGAAGTATGGTGCCGAGTTTATCGACCTCATCAAGCGTTATGTCGAGGAGAAGGAGATTATCCGTCCTCAGGATATGGTTGTTAAGGGCGTTGCCAACAAGTCGAATAACAAGATCTTCATCATCCAGTCTATCGACCGCAAGATGGATTTCGAGGATATCGCCCGTGCACGCAACCTCGATATGGACGAGCTGCTCACCGAGATCGAGACGATTGTTAACTCAGGTACTCGCCTCGACATTCAGTACTACCTCAACACAATTATGGACGAGGATAAGGTCGAGGATATCTACCTCTACTTCAAGGAGGATGCCGAGACCGACTCGCTCGATGCCGCTATCGAGGAGCTTGGCTCAGAGTATAGCGAGGAGGAGATCCGCTTGGTACGCATCAAGTTTATCTCGGAGGTGGCAAATTAACCAATTTAGAAGAACTATATATTAAAATATAAGGTAGGAGCATTTTACCAATGGCTGAAGTTCGTGCAAAAAAGGCCCTCGGACAGCACTTTCTGACCGACTTAAATATCGCTCGCAAGATTGCGACATCACTCTCAGGCGGCACAACAGAGTCTCCCGACAAGGTTCTGGAGGTTGGTTGCGGTATGGGAGTGCTCACGCAGTTTCTTTTGCAGCGTGACGACATAGTAACCTATGGTGCTGAGATCGACACGGAGTCGGTGGAGTATCTAAATGCTCACTACCCCGACTTCTCCCCACGACTCACAGAGGGCGACTTCCTCAAGATGGATCTCAGGGAGGTTTATGGAGAGCGGCTCAAGATCATTGGCAACTTCCCATACAACATCTCCTCGCAGATCTTCTTCAAGGTACTCGAAAACCGCGATATCGTTCCCGAGTGTGTGGGTATGATTCAGAAGGAGGTTGCTGTTCGCCTTGCCGAGCCTCCAGGCTCTAAGGAGTATGGAATCTTGAGTGTATTGCTACAGGCGTGGTACGACATCGACTACCTCTTTACCGTTGGCGAGAAGGTCTTCAACCCACCACCAAAGGTCAAGAGTGCTGTGGTGCGTTTAGTACGCAACAATGTCGAGAAACTCGACTGCGATGAGCAGCTATTTATTAAGGTTGTCAAGGCCTCGTTTGGCCAGCGTCGCAAGATGATTCGCAACTCACTCAAGGCTGTATTTGGCAACTTTGGCGGCGAGGAGCACCGCTTCTTCTCGATGCGTGCCGAGCAGTTGTCTGTTGCCGACTTTGTCGAGCTCACACAATGGGTCAACGAGCATAAGTAATTATAAATCATATCGCTATGGCTGTAGGCAAATACCATATCGCTCAATTTCGTTGGAGCAAAACCGTATGGGCGATAAGCATCATCACGACGCTTGTCATCATCGGCACGAGCTTCATCTATCTGTTTATCCCAGATGCCGTAGTAGGCTGGGAGCGATACTTGTTGATGTGTCTGCTACTGCCTATGCCCATCATCTGCTTCCTACTCTCACCCCGCTACCTGTGTCTTGCAAACGGAGTGCTCATTGTGAAGCGTTGGATGGGCAAGAAGGTGATTCCCGTGAGAGATATTATCTCAATTGAGGAGGCTGACAGACGCACCGTTATGTGCTCAACACGCACAATGGGCAATGGTGGTTTGTTTGGCTACTATGGTCACTTTCACAACCGTCAATATGGCAAGTTTCGAATGTTTGCCACTGAGACTTCAAACCTCTATCTTCTCCGCACAGCCAAAGGCAACTACGTCATAGGCTGCCAAAACAAGGAGCTTATAGCAGCCCTCAAGGAGGAGATTAAGAGATAGCCACACATCGCAAAATTGTGGGCAGATAACAAAATAAGAGAGGGTGTCCAACAAGTCTGTGTTGAGCACCCTCACTTTTTAAGAAGTTGTATAACTAGAGCTAATTTTAGGCTTAAGTTCCTTTTCACCGCTCACGCTCGGCATAGTCCGCAAGCGGTCTCTGCTCTCGCTTACTCGCGG
>JAFYSI010000107.1 GCA_017559425.1 Alistipes sp. | reverse complement strand
GATGTTTGCCGTAGCAGAGATGCGTGAGAAGAAGTCGGCAGAGGAGATCGAGGCTTTGGAGCGTGCATTTAAGATTGGCTACCAGATGCACATGACAGCTATGCGCATGTGTCGTCCAGGTGTTGTTGAGCGTGAGATCGCAGGTCGTGTTGAGGGTATCGCTAAGTCGTATGGCCAGGGCGTGTCGTTCCCAACTATCGTTACACAGCACGGCGAGATTTTGCACAACCACAACCACGATGGTGTGTTGGAGTCAGGTCGTCTGTTGCTTGTTGACGGTGGTGGTGAGTCTGTTGAGGGCTACTGCTCTGACCACACTCGTACATATCCAGTAAATGGCAAGTTCTAAGACTTGCAGCGTGACGTATATAATATAGTATTGCGTGCTCACTCCGAGGTTAAGGATATGATTAAGCCAGGTACTATGTACCCTGAGATTCACAAGGCTGCCTATATGTCGTTGGCCGAGGGTTTGAAGGGCTTGGGTCTTATCAAGTCTACACCTGAGGTTGCTGTCGAGGCAGGTGCTTTGTACCTCTTTATGCCTCACGGTCTTGGCCACGGTATGGGTATGGATGTTCACGACTGCGAGAATATCGGCGAGCGTTCGTTCGACTTCTCTACGGTCTTGGAGCGTGCCCAGAAGTCGGCAACCTGCGTGCACCGTGCTACTTGGCGTGTTGAGCCAGGTACTGTGATGTCTGACGAGCCAGGTATCTACTTCATCCCAGCACTTATGGACAAGATGCGTGCGGAGAACAAGTTTGAGGGTATTGTCGACTACGAGGCACTCAATGCCTTCCGCAACTTCGGTGGTATCCGTATCGAGGATGATGTCCTTGTAACCGAGACTGGTAGCCGCTTTATCGGCGATAAGCTCTTGCCTCTCACTGTTGAGGAGCTCGAGGCAGTTATCGGCAAGGAGGAGTAAACCAACTAAAATTAGGAATTAGTAATGAGTAATTAGAAATAGTTCCCATTTTTGATCCATTACTAATTCCTGTAACCTAATGAATAAATCCTTAAAACAGCTTTAAAGAAGATTATGAAAACAGATATTGAAATTGCTCGCGACACCGAGCTTCTTAACATCCGTGAGGTTGCTGCCAATGTAGGCTTCCCTGCTGATGAGGTGTTTAACTATGGTAAGTATATCGCTAAGGTGCCTTACAAGCTTATCGACGAGAAGAGGGTTGCTAAGAGCCACCTCATCCTCGTTACTGCCATCACCGCTACTAAGGCTGGTGTTGGTAAGACCACTGTGAGCATCGGCCTCGGTATGGGTCTTAACCACATTGGCAAGAAGGCTATCATCGCGTTGCGTGAGCCATCGCTCGGTCCTTGCTTTGGTATGAAGGGTGGTGCTACTGGTGGTGGCTATGCTCAGGTGTTGCCTTCCGAGGATATCAACCTCCACTTCACTGGCGACTTCCACGCCATCACATCGGCAAACAACCTTATCGCAGCACTCTTGGACAACTACCTCTACCACAACCGCTCAAAGCAGGTGGGCTTGAAGAAGGTTATGTGGCGTCGTGTGCTCGATATGAACGACCGTTCGTTGCGTAACATCATCTCAGGCCTCGGTGGCTCGGCTAATGGTATCCCTACAGAGACTGGCTTCGATATCACTCCAGCTTCGGAGATTATGGCTATCTTGTGCCTCGCTCGTAACGTCGATGACCTATATGCTCGTATTGGTCGCATTGTTCTTGGTGTTCGCTACGACGACACCCCATTCACTGTTAACGATCTTGGCGTGACAGGTGCAGTAGTTGCCCTCTTGAAGGATGCTATCAATCCTAACTTGGTGCAGACCACTGAGCACAACCCTGTAATCATCCACGGTGGTCCTTTCGCAAATATCGCTCACGGCTGTAACTCTGTGATTGCTACGCGTATGGCTATGACTTATGCCGACTATACCGTTACAGAGGCAGGTTTCGGTGCCGACCTCGGTGCTGAGAAGTTCCTCGACATCAAGTGCCGTCAGTCGGGTCTCAAGCCAGATCTCACGGTGTTGGTTGCCTCTACTCTCGCTCTCAAGATGCACGGTGGTGTGCCTGAGACAGAGATTAAGTTGCCTAATGCAGAGGGCTTGCAGCAGGGCTTTGCTAACCTCGACCGCCACGTTGCTAACCTCAAAAAGTTCGGCCAGACCGTTCTCGTATGCTTCAACCGTTTTGCCAGCGATACCGACGATGAGATTGCTATGGTTATCGAGCACTGCGAGAAGCTCGGCGTACGTTGCGTGATTAACAATGCCTATGCTGAGGGTGGTGCAGGTGCTGCTGACCTTGCACGTGCAGCTGTTGAGCTTATCGAGAATGAGCCATCACAGCCTATCAACTACGCTTACGACCTCGAGGATAGCCTTAAGGAGAAGATCACTAAGGTTGCTAAGAATATCTACGGTGCAGGCACTGTTGTCTTCGGCCCACGAGCTCAGAAGGAGATTGCCCTTATTGAGAAGTGGGGTCTTGGCCACTTGCCAGTATGTATTGCTAAGACTCAGTTCTCATTCTCTGCCGATGCTAAGCGTTACGGTAGTGTTGAGGGCTTCGAGATCAATATCAAGGATATCGAGCTCAATGCTGGTAGTGGCTTCGTCGTAGCTTTGGCTGGCGATATTATGCGTATGCCAGGTCTTAGCAAGACTCCTCAGGCAAGTAACATTCGCCTTGCTGAGGATGGCAACGTTGAGGGTATCGTTTAGTCTATAGGGGCTTGTAATATGCTCTTTCTATTCCCCACGAGCCTCGAGGCAGAGCCTTTTCGAAGACTTTGCCCCGATGCTCGTGTTGTAATATCGGGTGTGGGTATGGCTGCTACGGCTGCCACACTCAGCACGTTGCGTGAGTCAGGCTACCTTGATGGTAAGAGGTGTATAGTGCTTGCAGGTCTTGCGGGTGCGTATGGCGAGTCGGTTGCTCGTGGTGAGGTTGTCGAGGTTGTAAGCGAGACCACCATCGAGCTCCCCGAGCGTTTCAGAGAACGTTATAGCGTTGAGCCACAAACATCGCTTCGTTCGGTTAGCTCCAACACTGTGCACCGCTCTGTGGCTGATGGCTTGGGTGCTGAGGTTGAGAATATGGAGGGTGCTACGCTCTTTGCCGTTGCCCCAACACTTGGCGTGCGTTGCGTGGAGATTCGCTCGATTTCTAATCGCGTGGGCGAGGATTTTGCCTTGTGGTGTGTTGCTCCCGCGTTGGAAAATTTGGCCCATACACTGAAGTCTCTTTTTGTTGATTAATAGTAAGTTATGCGACTAAAGTTAAATATATCGCCCTGTCCTAACGACACCTTTATGTTCGATGCGATTGTCAATCGACGTATCGACCTTGAGGGTTTTGAGTTTGATGTCGAGTATCTCGATATCGAGCAGCTCAATGGCGAGGCTCTCTGCCGTAAGGCCGACATTACGAAGTGTAGCACGGCACTTTTGCCCTACATCTGGCAGCACTACTCACTTCTTGACTCTGGCTCTGCCCTCGGTCGTGGCAATGGTCCGCTGCTGGTGCGTCGCTCTGGCGATACAACGCCTATTCACCACATCGCAGTCCCTGGCCTTTATACTACTGCCAACTCGCTTATTAGCAGGTTGTTCCCTTCGATTATGAAGCGTACGCCAATGCTCTTTTCCGAGATTGCCGAGGCTGTGGAGTATGGCCGTTTCGACGCGGGTGTCTTGATTCACGAGGGTAGGTTTGTCTACGAGCGTCGCAACCTCGAGCTTGTTGCCGACTTGGGTCTCGAGTGGGAGCGACGTATGCAGTTGCCGTTGCCTCTTGGCTCTATCGTTGTGGCTCGCGACTTGGGTAGTGATGTCGCAGAGAGGTTCGACAGACTTCTTCGCAGAAGCATCGAGTATGCCTTTGCCAATCCCGATGTGTCTCGAGAGTTTATCAAGGTTCACGCTCAGGAGCTTGAAGATAGCGTCATCGATAGCCATATCAAGCTATTTGTCAACGACTTCTCGCTGTCGCTTGGCGACGAGGGACATTGTGCTGTCGAGCAACTTACAGGTGTCAAAACAAGGGGTTAGCCTCTGCGTTTGAGACTATATTTGTGGGGTGTGCTGCTTAGTACACCCCAAATCTTTTTTGTTTTGCACACAAATCGCCAAAATAGTTCAGCAGAGGGTTTTGGATTCGAGTTTTTTTTGTACCTTTGCCGCATTGTTTTCGAAAAAATAACTACGTTATATGGTATACTTAACACTCATTCTTGCCTTCGTGCTCATCATCGTTGGTGCTATGTGGCTAACCGATGGTTCTGTGGCTGTTGCCTCACGCTTTAAGGTTCCTGAATTTGTTGTCGGTCTCACTATTGTTGCCATAGGCACCTCTATGCCTGAGCTCACTGTGAGCTTTATGTCGGCAATGGCTGGTAAGGGCGATATGGCTATCGGTAATGTTGTTGGCTCTAATACTTTCAACACACTGCTCATCTTGGGCGTATGCTCAATCTTCTCGCCTCTGGTCTTCACCAAGAGCAACATTCGCCGCGATATCCCTATCTGCATTGTGGCTACAGTTGCACTCCTTGTGGTGACACTCCTTAACGAGGATATCAACCGCTACGAGGGTCTTGTGCTATTGGCCGGTTATGCTGCGATGCTTGTCTATATGATTCGTGCCGAGAAGCGTGCTATGCTTACTGCCGAGATTGCTAATGCTGAGAGCGAGGAGGAGGCTCCTAAGAAGCAGATGCCTATGTGGCGTGTGCCTATCTGGATTTTGTGCGGTCTCGCAGGTCTGATCTATGGTGGCGAGTTGTTCGTCTCATCGGCTTCGGAGATTGCGCGCTCGTGGGGTGTCTCAGAGGCCGTTATCGCCATCACGCTTGTTGCAGGTGGTACATCAATGCCTGAGCTTGCCTCAAGCCTTGTCTCTGTGCTCAAGGGTAATGCGTCGCTCGCTCTGGGTAATGTGCTTGGCTCGAATATAGCCAACATCCTGCTCATCTTGGGTACCTGCTCGACAGTTACGCCTCTTACTATGGGTGGCGTTACTATGACCGACATCTATGTATGTGTTGCCTCTGCTTTTGTGCTTATGCTCTCTGCCTTGGTTATTGGTCGCGACAAGCTCACACGCTTCGAGGGTGTACTCTTTGTCGCAGCCTACGTTGCATACATCTATACGCTTATTTAGTCATTTGGAGAATAACGAAAAGAGATAATTTTTATGGAAAACAGAGACTATTCCGCTCGCGGTTGGTTGCTTGTTCTTGCTGTCATTGTGGCTGTTGCCGCTCTCAGCTTTCTCCCTTCGGCGAAGGTCTTTGGCCTTACCACTGAGGAGGTCGACATCCTCTCGGAGCTCCGTCCATTTAACCAGGACGAGGCTGCTGCCGTGCCTGTCGACTATGTTGCCGACTTTGAGCATCTCGAGAGGGAGCTTGCTGCTGTTGAGGCTGTTGTCGACTCTATGGAGCTCAGAGCCCCATCGTCGCTTCGTTGGATTGTTGTCGAGGACTCTATCCCTGAGCGACCCACACTTATTAGCGAGGACCTCAAGCAGCCTAAGTCGAGCCGCTTCGTACCTATCGAGGACTACGATACTGCTGCTATTACTCGCTTTGACCGCTTCATCGATAAACTCATCGATGGCGACGATGTGCGTGTTGCCTTTCTCGGTGACTCATTCATCGAGGGCGACATCATCACCGTTGATCTCCGTGAGAAGCTGCAGAGCATCTTTGGTGGTCGTGGTGTAGGTTTTGTACCTTATGCTATTCCTTTCGATATCTTCCGCACTAGCGTTCGTCGTAATGTCTCTGGCTGGACAGCATATAGCCTTATGAATACGGGTAGCATCCCCGCTTCGTATCGCGATAAGTTCTTTATGTCGGGCTATTTGGCTGCTGGTAGCCGTGGCTCTGTGGCTCGTTGGGATGTTACCGATGCTAAGCCACATCTCGACTCTTGCAGTCGTGCCCGCGTGCTCATCACCAGCCGCGACACAAGTAATGTCGAGCTTATTATCAACGACACTCTTCGTCACCAGTTCGGTGTGTCGGGAGCGGACTATGTTCGTGAGTTGTATGTCGAGGCTCCTGTCAAGTCGCTCAAGATGAAGGTGTTGAGCGGTAATGTGTTGTGCCACGGAGCATCACTCGAGGGTGGTCGTGGTATCACTATCGACAATATGTCGATTCGCGGTAATAGCGGCTATACCATCTTTGGCTCGGGCGTGGCAGTAAACCGCCAGGTCGACAAGCTCTGGGGCTATGACCTCGTTGTCTTGGAGTATGGTCTCAATGGTATGCAGCCAGGTCAGCGTGACTACTCTCGCTACCAGGGCAAGCTCGAGGAGATGATTGCCTACGTCAAGCGTAGCTTTCCCGATGCAGCTATCCTCATCATTGGTGTGTCGGACCGTTGGATTAAGGGCGATGGTGGCTGGAAGTCGATGAACTCTGTCGAGATTATGACTCCTTTCCAGCGTCGTGCCTCTGAGAATCAGGGTGTTGCCTTTTGGGAGATGGGTAAGGTTATTTTGTCGTATGGCGGTATCGGTGGCTTTGTGCGTAATGGTTGGGCTGCTGGCGACCATATCCATATCAACTTCAAGGGTGGTGCTCGTGTTGCTGAGCCATTGGCCGAGGCTATCTGCCAGCGTGCCTATGAGCGTTTGGTTGAGCGTGAGGGTAAGATTCGTGACTTGGTATGTCCTCTCGAGATTATTCCAATGGATCTCTTCCCACAACCCCACAAGATTGAGGTTGTCCAGACACCACTTCGTATCGATTACATTGAGCAATAGCAACTATCGTGGGTATGGATTTCTTTACGTTTGATTCCGAGGTGTGGACAAAGCTCGTCGGCTTGTTGCAGTACGACTCTATGTCGCCAATGACACTTGCCAGCGGCTTCTTCCTCTTTGCCTTCCTGATCTTTGGTCTCGGCTATATGGCCGTACGCAACCACCGCACGATGCGTACGCTCTATGTCGTTATCATATCGTCATACTTCTACTACAAGATTTCGGGACTCTACCTGCTCCTGCTCTTGGCTGTGGCCATTAGTGACTACCTCATCGGTCGAGGCATTGCAAGCTGCCTTGCCAAGGGTAAGCGTGGTCGTGCTCTTGTGGCGTTGAGTATGGTCGTCAACATCTCGATTTTGGCCTACTTTAAGGTCGGTGGCCTCTTCGAGGAGGCTATCAACTCGCTCTTTGGTGCCGGCACCCTTAATCTTGGTGCAATTGTCGTGCCTGCGGGTGTCTCGTTCTTTGTATTTCAGTCTATCTCGTACGTTATCGATATTTCGCGTGGCGTGATTAAGCCCGTTGCTCGATTCATCGATTACCTCTTCCTCTTGAGCTTCTTCCCTAAGGTCTTTCTTGGTCCGTTGGTGCGTAATAAGGAGTTTATTCCGCAGATTGAGCGAGAGAGCGTTGTGGTCACTCGCGAGGATCAAGGACGTGCTGTTGTGCTCATCGCCAGTGGTCTTGTTAAGTATGCCGTTATCGCTAAGGCTATCGACTCCATTCTGCTTATTCCCGCTGTCTCGGGCGAGTTTGGCGAGAGTGGTGTGGTTATGCTCGTTGCACTCTATGCCTTTGGTATCCGCCTCTATTGCGACTTTTCGGGTTACTCCGACATAGCTATCGGTATCGCACTGGTTATGGGTTATAAGCTCCCCGATAACTTCGACGCACCATTTAAGTCGGCAACCATTACTGAGTTCTGGCGTCGCTGGCATATCTCGCTCTCGACGTGGTTGCGTGACTACCTTTACATCTCGTTGGGTGGTAACCGCAAGGGTCGTGTGCGAACATATCTCAATCTCACGATTACGATGTTTATCTGTGCTATGTGGCACAAGGTTAACCTTCCATACGTTGTCTGGGGCTTGATGCAGGGTGTGGGTCTTGCTCTTCATAAGTTCTGGTTGGAGCAGGTGCCAGGCTCGAAGATCAAGGGTGAGGATATGAAGCTCGGCTGGCGAATCCTCTCTACCTTCGTGCTCTTCCACTTTATGACACTGCTCTGGCCTATGCTCTGCTACGATGACTGGGCAGGTGTTAGCACGTTGTATGAGCGTATGATCTTCAACTTCTCTGCGACTGATATCGTGCCTTTGGCTCATAAGGCTGGCTTCGGTCTTGTCTTGGTGTTGATAGGCTACGCCTTCCACTTCTTGCCAAAGAGTCTCAATGCAAAGGCCATCTCGCTTGTCACTCGCTCAGGTTTTGTGGGTCAGCTTGTCGTTATGGTCGTAGCCATCTGGCTCGTTATGCAGTGTCAGTTAATGCTTGCTGCCGAGGGCGGTGGCTTGCCAGTCTATGCAGCATTCTAAACCACACTTACGATGAATAGTATAACCTGGGATTGGCCTCTCTTCGAGGTACTAAACTTCGATGGTCCTGAGTGGTTCGATGCTCTGATGCAGATTGTGTCAGGCATTAAGGCGTGGATTCCGCTCTACCTATTAATAATATATATGGTCTGGCGTCGCCACTCGTGG
This sequence comes from Alistipes sp., assembly GCA_017559425.1. GTDB lineage: Bacteria > Bacteroidota > Bacteroidia > Bacteroidales > Rikenellaceae > Alistipes. The sequence goes on along the minus strand of JAFYSI010000107.1, from coordinate 15,102 downwards.
CAGGGTGTCGTAGCTCTGTTGGTGGCTATGGGTGTGGCTGTCGGTTTTGCCGATATTGTCTCAGGCATCTTCAAGCAGCAGGGTCTTCTCGGTGGTCTGTGGCCCGAGTTCCCCGCACGTCTACGTCCGATGTACACCGAGGGTGTTGAGGCCTTTACAAATGGCTATGGTAGGGCAGCCTTTAGTGGCTCGGTGTCGGGACACGCAGCAACAATCGTGGCTATAGCTCTGCTCAGTTCGCTTGTTGTTCGTGAGGTGTGGTTCGCTGTGCTGCTCACCGTTGTGGCCGTTGTGGTGTGCTACTCACGCATCTACTTAGCCTGCCACTTTCCGCAAGACATACTCCTTGGTTCGCTGCTCGGAGTGCTCTCGGCATATATTGGTTATCTGGTCTATGGGGCTCTTCAACAGAGGCTCTCGCGACCAAGAGTTTGAAAACCAAATATGGCAAAAGATGCACTACAGAGGGCTGTAGAGCATCTTTTTATTTTTTGTCGATAAAGTGTCGAAAAAAATAGCGGGAGAATGGCCGATAATCCCACGAAAATTCACGAATTTTGTATGCCTGAATTAGCCCCTTAATCCTTAAGGGTGGTCAGTTTTGGCATCGTTGCGTTAGCAAAAAAATAATAATAAATATATATCACAATGACTCAAAAACCTAATAATGAGCGTCTTAGTACGGTAGCGTATGAGGATGCAGTAGCTGCCTCGAAGGAGTATTTCAAGGGCGACGATCTCGCTGCTCAAGTATGGGTTAGCAAATATGCACTCAAGGACTCGTTTGGTAACATCTACGAGAAGTCTCCAGAGGATATGCACAACCGTATCGCTCGTGAGCTTGCACGCATCGAGAATAACTATCCAAATCCGTTGTCAGAGACCGAGATTTTCAACCTCCTCGACCACTTCCGTTATGTCATCCCTCAGGGTGGCCCAATGACAGGTATTGGCAATAACTTGCAGGTGGCTTCGCTCTCTAACTGCTTCGTTATCGGCCATAAGAATCCTGCCGACTCGTATGGTGGTATCTTCCGTATGGACGAGGAGCAGGTGCAGCTTATGAAGCGTCGTGGTGGCGTAGGTCACGACCTCTCGCACATCCGTCCTACAGGTAGCCCAGTGCTCAACTCGGCACTCACCTCTACAGGTATCGTTCCATTTATGGAGCGTTACTCAAACTCTACACGCGAGGTAGCTCAGGATGGTCGTCGTGGTGCTCTTATGCTCTCGTTGCTCATCAAGCATCCCGATGCAGAGCGTTTCATCGACGCTAAGGTTGACACAGGTAAGGTTACAGGTGCTAACGTCTCGATTAAGATCGACGACGAGTTTATGCGTGCTGCCTTGGCGGGTGAGTCATACCGTCAGCAGTTCCCAGTAAACGACCCTCAGCCTACATTCACACAGGATATCGAGGCCAAGAAGCTCTGGGATAAGATCATCCATAACGCGTGGAAGTCAGCCGAGCCAGGCGTATTGTTCTGGGACACCATCATCCGCGAGAGTGTGCCCGATTGCTACGCCGACGAGGGTTTCCGCACAGTATCTACAAACCCTTGTGGCGAGATTCCATTGTGCCCTTACGATAGCTGCCGCTTGTTGGCTCTCAATCTCTTGAGCTATGTTGAGAACCCATTCACTACTAAGGCTAAGTTCAACTTCGACCTCTTCAAGGAGCACGTCGCTAAGGCTATGCACCTTATGGACGATATCATCGACTTGGAGCTCGAGAAGGTTGAGCTCATAATCTCGAAGATTGCCTCAGATCCTGAGGACGATGATGTACGTCGCGTGGAGCTTGAGTTGTGGAAGAAGATTAAGGATATGGCCCTCAAGGGTCGTCGTACAGGTCTCGGTATCACTGCCGAGGGTGATATGTTGGCAGCCTTGGGTCTCCGCTACGGCTCTGAGGAGGCTATCGACTTTGCAGTAAACGTACACAAGACCTTGGCTGTGGAGGCTTACCGTGCCTCTGTTATGATGGCTAAGGATCGTGGTGCCTTTGGTGTATTTAACTTCGAGAAGGAGCAGGGCAACCCTATGGTTGAGCGTGTCTTGGAGGCAGCTCCTGAGCTCCGCGAGTTGATGAAGGAGTATGGCCGTCGTAACATCGCTATGCTCACAATCGCACCTACGGGTACAACGTCACTTATGTCGCAGACAACATCGGGTATCGAGCCAGTGTTCCGTCCAGTATACAAGCGTCGTCGTAAGATCAATCCATCAGATAAGGATCAGGTGGCTTCGTTTGTTGACGAGACAGGCGAGAAGTTCGTGGAGTACTACGTCTTCCACCACCAGTTTGTCAAGTGGCTCGAGATCAACGGCTATGACACCACAAACTTGCAGAACATCTCTGAGGAGGAGCTCGACAAGATGCTCCAGGCATCACCATACTTTAAGGCTACAGCCAACGATATCGACTGGGTTGCTAAGGTTAAGATGCAGGGTGCTATCCAGAAGTGGGTTGACCACTCAATCTCTGTTACAGTAAACCTTCCTAATGAGGTTAGCGAGGAGCTCGTGGCTGATGTATATCGCACAGCCTGGGAGTCTGGCTGTAAGGGTATCACAGTATACCGTGACGGTTGCCGCGACGGCGTGTTGCTCGACCTCAAGGCTAAGGACACGAGCAAGAAGTTGTGCAACGGTGGTGAGAGCATCCGCCGTCCTGAGTCTATTCCAGCCGACATCGTACGCTTTAAGAACGGCTCAGAGGATTGGATCGCCTTTGTAGGTAAGCAGGATGACCGCCCTTACGAGATCTTCACAGGTAAGATCGAGGAGGATGCTATGTACATCCCTAAGACCATCACCAACGGCCACATCCTCAAGGTTAGCGAGAAGGATGGCTCTAAGCGTTACGACTTCCAGTATCAGGATCGTTACGGCTATATCAACACCATTGGTGGTATCTCACGTCTCTTCGACGAGGAGTTCTGGAACTACGCTAAGCTTATCTCAGGTGTACTCCGCTACGGTATGCCTATCGATAAGGTTGTTCAGCTGGTTGACGGCCTCCACCTCGACTCAGAGACCATCAACACTTGGAAGAATGGTGTTGAGCGTGCCCTCAAGCAGTACATCAAGGATGGTACCCGCGGTAAGGGTCGCTGCCCACAATGTGGTCAGGAGAATATGGCTTATCAGAATGGCTGTTTGACTTGTATGGCCTGTGGCTACTCAAAGTGCAGCTAAAAATCTAATGCGATAAGGGTCATTCTCGACCCATCCCAAAAAGTAAGATCCCTCGGGCTGTACGTCTAAAGTACTATCCCGAGGGTCTTCTTTTATTGTGAGTCAAGCCTATCACCTTCTCCCATCAAATTTAATGCGATAAGGAGCATCTACGGCCTCTCAATCATTGCCCTGAATGGGACGTACGTCAAGTACTACCCATCCAGGGCAATCTCTTTATCGAGACCGCATCTACTACCTTCTCACATTAAATTTCCTTTAGTTCATAGCTTCTCAACTGAAAATGAAAATCCCCGGCAACAGAAGTTGTCGGGGATACTTTTTTAGCAGTGCTTGGATTACTTTGTAACCTTCTCCAAACGCTTCATCATCACGAACATAAACAATGCCGAGAGCAAGCAGAGTGAGATAAACACTGTCCATACTGACCACAATGGGAGACCTGCCCAAAGGAAACCACCTACGGCAACAAGCATATTACCGATAGCAGTAGCCACGAACCAACCACCCATCATCAAACCCTTGAGGCGTGGAGGTGCAACCTTCGATACGAACGAGATACCCATAGGTGAGAGCAACAACTCAGCAAATGTGAGGATCAAGTAAGTGAAGATCAACCAGTATGGTGATGTGCGAGTCTCGCTCTTAGTCTCAGCCTTGATTGCCTCGAGAGCTGCAGTAGCCTCAGCAACTGCTGTGTTCTCAGCCTCAGCAGCTGGAGCAATCTCCTCAGTGGTCTCAGCTACAACCTCCTCAGTAGCTGGTGCTACCTCAGTAGCCTCGGCATCAGCAGCTGGTGCAACCTCCTCGGCTGTCTCAACAACAGGAGTAGCCTGAGTAGCAGGAGCAGTCTCAGCAGCGAGGATTACGCACTGTGCGTTGTATACCTCAGCGAAAACAGGACGAGTCTTATCTGTGAGCTTACCCATAAAGTCCTGAGCAGCCTTAACGTCAGCGTTCTCCTTGCCGTCAGCCTCCTTCAAAGCCTCAACGTCTGAAGCAACGGTGTAGCACTTGCCTGCGAACATCTCAGCCTTTTTAACAGCGATAGCACGAGCCTGCTCGTTAGGAGTGTTAAGACCCTCTGAACCGATAGCCATAACTGCGAAGCCGATAGCTGCAACCAACATACCGTAAGCGATCTTGCGTGGTGCTGATGGCTCCTTACCCTTGCGTGCCAATGAGCCGAAGATGGCCATTGATACTGGAGTCAAGGCAACAACGTAGAATGGGTTAAACTGCTGGAAGATAGGAGCTGCAACAGCGATCTGAGCTGTAGCGTCAATACCCATAGCACGGTAAACGAGGAATGCCAAAACTGCTGAAGCGATAACGCCTGAGAACATCTTACCCTTAGCACTCTCGCTCTGGAAGATTGAGAATGTAGCGTAAACAGCGATGATAAGGAGTGCGAGGTTCCATACGTCGAACAACATTGTAGTGAAGCCTACAGCCGATGTCTCTGTGAACTCGTCAGCGAAGTATGTGAGTGTCAAACCGTTCTGGTGGAAGGCCATCCAGAAGAAGATAACGACAGCAAACACGAGGCAGAGAGCGATGATACGCTGCTTAGTCTCCGCAGGAGTGAGGTTGTCAACAACCTGAGCTGTCTCGCCCTTCTTCTTACCACCCTCAACGTGGCGGAACGATGGACGGAACACATAGTAGATAAGGATTGAGAGGATCAACGCTGCACAAGCCACCATAAATGAGAAGTGGTAAGCGTCGTTTGAGCTATAACCGAGAGCTGTCTCTGCCCACTTCTTAATGCCGATAGCTGTAGTAGGTGCGAACAACGAACCTACGTTGATAGCCATATAGAAGAGTGAGAAGCCTGAGTCACGCTTATCAGCATACTTAGGATCGTCGTAGAGGTTACCGACCATAACCTGCAAGTTACCCTTGAACAGACCAGTACCAACGCTGATAAGCACAAGAGCTGCCATCATAGCGATCATAGCCACTGACTCGCCACCAAGAGGTGCTGAGAGGAGCAAGTAACCGCCAAACATAACCATAATACCGGTAGTTACCATTCGGCCGAAACCGAACTTATCGGCCATCATACCACCGATAAGTGGCATAAAGTAGACCAAACCGAGGAAAGTAGAGTAGATAGCACCTGCTGTACCTGCCTCGAGGCCGAAGTTCTCGCGAAGGAAGAGTGCGAAGACGGCCAACATCGTGTAGTAGCCGAAACTCTCACCAGTGTTGGCGAGAGCCAAGGCGTAAAGACCTTTAGGATGTCCCTTGAACATAGATAAAAGTTTTTAGTTAAATAATATAAGTTGTTTTTTGTTATTCAATTAACAGTCACGGGCGGCAAAGATACGAATATTTTCGTAAACAGCAAATTACTACGTAAAAACAGCTCACCCGCCAAATCGCTGAGGTTTGGCGGGTGAGTGTTTATTGGGCTATGTGCTTAAAGCCTTATGCGTTAGTCACACGCTCCAACCACTTAACCATACCGAGCATAATGCCCATCGATACGAGGCAGACTGCAAGGAATACTGTCCAGCAGATCCAGATAGGTGCTGCGTTGTAGATAAGTGGACCGATCCAAAGAAGGAGGTTACCAACAGCAGTAGCACCGAGCCACAAGCCCTGGCAGAGACCCAACATATGCTTTGGAGCTACCTTCGACACAAATGAGAGACCGAGTGGTGAGATGAACAACTCAGCAACAGTGAGGAAGAAGTAGAGTACGAACAATACCCAAGGACCAGACAACTCAACACCCTCGGCACGAGCCTCAGTAGCTGATGGATAGCCCATAAAGTATGAGTAAACCGCAAGGAATACATAAGCTGTACCCGCGATAGCCATACCGATAGCAATCTTACGAGGTGTAGAGATGTACTTACCACGACGACCCAATGCACCGAATACCCACATAATCACTGGAGTAAGGAGGATTACATACAATGGGTTAAGTGCCTGCCATACCTCAGGAGCAACGCTATCAGACTTCACGAAGTCGCGAGCGAACATCGAGAGTGATGTACCATTCTGGTGGAATGCAAACCAGAAGAAGATAGCGATAGCCAACACTGCAAAGAGTGCGTACATACGCTGCTTAATCTCCTTAGCTGCTGCCAAACGCTCCTCTGGAGTGTAGTCAACATTAGTTGCTGCAGCCTTCTTAGCAGGAGTTGGGAAACGCTTGCGTGTTGAGATGAAGATAGTGAGCGAGATGAGCATAGCTGCTACAGAGGCGATGAACGAGTAGTGGATACCCTCGTTGAATACCTGCAAGTAGTCAGTAGCGAATGTCGCAACATCGGCGATAGGCTCCTCAGCGATAGTAGCTGTATTAGCCAACTCCAAGAACTTCTCAGATGCCTCGCCAGTAGACTGATACTGGTGGCAGAGTGCTGGGAGCTGAGCGTTGTAGAGCATATCGTGAGCCTTCAACCACCACTCACGGAGCAATGGAGCTACGAATGGAGCAATAACACCACCCACGTTGATGAATACATAGAAGATCTGGAAACCAGAGTCACGCTTATCCTTGGCAGCCTTCAACGCCTCCTCGCCCTGCTTTGCAGCCTCAGCCTCGAAGTTGTCGTACATCTGACCAACGATAGCCTGCAAGTTACCCTTGAAGAGACCGTTACCAAATGCGATTACGAACAATGCCAAGCAGGTCAATGGCAACAACCACGCCTGGTTAGTGTCAGTAGCAAGGATTGGAATAGAGAGTACAACATAACCTGTTGCCATCACCATCAAACCTGCCATAATGGTACCCTTGTAGTTCTGGGTCTTGTCGGCGATAAGACCACCAACCAAAGCCAAGATGTAGATACCAGCATAGAAGAATGAGTAGATCAGCGAGCTGGTCTCCTCGCTCAAGCCAAACTTAGAGCAGAGGAACAGAACGAGCACCGCGTTCATAATGTAATAGCCGAAACGCTCACCCATATTACTGAGTGCTGCGGCTAAAAGACCTTTAGGATGTCCCTTGAACATAGATAAAAGTTTTTAGTTAAAATATAAGTTGTCTTTCGTTATCCAAACACTATGTACATATCTGGACAAAGATACAAATATTTTTTGGATAAGAAAAATTGTTTGGAGATATTTATTTTTTATATTTATTAACTAAATAACATTGATCCGGTGGTCATATGTGCGAAATTTTTTGTATCTTTGCTACAAATTATCACAATTTTTCTATGAAAACCGACATCACAACTCTTCCAATGGTTGCTGCCGACGAGTGGTTACACCCTGTAGAGGATGAGATCAATCGCCGTTATGCTATGTATACCAGTCGTTTAAGTGACATCGAACGTGCTGCTGGCTCAATTGTCGACTATGCCAATGGCTACAAATATTTCGGCTGGCAGCGTGACGAGATGATGAAGGGTTGGTGGTTCAGAGAGTGGCTTCCAGAGGCTCGCGATGTCTACATCTTTGGCGATTTCAACAACTGGCAGCGTACGCAGCTGCGTCTGGAGCGTTCGAGAGATGGCGTCTGGAGCATCTTTCTGCCTGATGGAATGTATGCTGATCGCCTCACAGACGGCTCACTCTATAAGATTCACGTCCACGGCGAGAATGGCTGGCGTGACCGTATCCCTGCCTACGCTAAGCGTGTGGTGCAGGACGAGGAGACAAAGAACTACACCGCTCAGTTTGTCGTCGACAAGCCCTTCGACTGGAAGCACGACAGCTTCCGTGCTCCAAAGGTTGGTGAGTTGGTCATCTACGAGGCACACGTCGGTATGGCTCAGGAGCGTGAGGGTGTGGGTACCTATGCGGAGTTCCGCGACGAGGTCTTGCCACGCATCAAGGCAGCAGGTTATAACGCTGTGCAGCTTATGGCCATCGCCGAGCACCCATACTATGGCTCGTTTGGCTACCACGTCTCGAGCTTCTTTGCACCATCGTCACGCTTCGGTACCCCTGAGGAGCTCCGTTCGCTTGTCGACCGTGCCCACGAGCTCGGCATAGCTGTGATTATGGACCTTGTGCACGCCCACTATGTCAAGAACTTCGACGAGGGTATCAACGAGCTCGATGGCTCTAAGCACCACTACTCTAAGGAGGGTGATGCTGGCTATCAGCAGTATTGGGACTCTATGATCTTCGACTATGGCAAGCGTGAGGTGGAGCACTTCCTGCTCTCAAATGTGAAGTATTGGTTGGAGGAGTACCACTTTGACGGCTATCGCTTCGATGGCGTAACGTCGATGTTGTACCACCACCACGGATATGTCGATTTCGACTGTCGCGAGCGTTTCTTCGACGAGGGTGTCAACCGTGATGCTATCGTCTATCTGACACTCGCTAATAAGCTCATCCACGACCTGCGTAGCGATGCAATCACCATTGCTGAGGATGTGAGTGGTATGCCAGGCTCGTGCGTCAAGCCTGAGGATGGCGGTATGGGCTTCGACTACCGTCTCGGTATGGCGATTCCAGACTACTGGATTAAGCTTCTCAAGGAGCAGAAGGATGAGGATTGGAACATCTGGGAGATATGGTCGGTGATGACCAACCGTCTTCCTTCGGTGCGTACTGTGGCATACGCCGAGTCGCACGACCAGGCTCTTGTGGGCGATAAGACCATCGCCTTCCGCCTGATGGACAAAGAGATGTACTTCTCGATGGACCGTGCCTCGGAGAATCTCACTATCGACCGCGGTATGGCCCTTCATAAGCTTATCCGCCTGATGACAATCTCGACAGGTGGTGAGGCGTATCTTAACTTTATGGGTAACGAGTTTGGCCACCCAGAGTGGATCGACTTCCCACGTGCTGGCAACGACTGGTCATATAAGCACGCACGCCGTCAGTGGTCTTTGGCCGAGAATGGCTTCTTGCGTTACTCGTTCCTTGCCGAGTTCGACAAGGCTATGATTAAGACCATCAAGGAGTATGGCGTCTTGGGTGATGGATACCCATATAACCACCTTATGGATGAGCATAACAAGACTATGGTCTACTCGCACAAAGGCCTTGTATTCGTACTCAACTGGCACCCAACAGCCTCGATTCCAGACTATGAGCTTAGAGTGCCTTGGGCAGGAAAGTACGAGGTTGTCTTCTCGTCTGACGAGGGACGTTTCGGTGGTCACGATCGTGCCGATGTTACGGGCGAGCACTTTACCACAACGCACAAGGCCGAAGATGGTACGGAGTATTACACGATCAATATCTACAACACCTCTCGAACAGGTATCGTTCTACGACTCGTGGAATAGTATGAAAGCATTGAGTTTAAGAGGTATAAGTAGAAAAACAGGTAAAAGTTTATGGCTGACGTAAATAACGAAAATAGCACGATTCACCAAACACCAGTGGCACAGAAGCCCACGCCAAAGCATAGTAGAGCGAAGAGAGTCTTTGTGGCCTGTATTGCGGTGCTCTTTGCTCTTGGAGCTATTGTCGGTGGTGCCTATATCATCACGCAGGATAATGGTTCGAGCAATAAGTCGCAGTTGGGCTATGCCCCTTGGCCAGATCTCGGCGAGTACTACGATCTTAGCTGTGTCAAGCAGCTTGAGGGTGGTGTCTACCACTTCAATACTCTCGAGCTTGGTAGTAACCGTGTGCCATTTACAGCCTATCGCCCCAGCGACGAGGGCTTTGAGGCTACGGTACTCGGTACAGCCGTATGGATTCGTAGCTACCCAAAGCTCAAGAATCGATACAAGCTATGTCAGGTGACCACAGGCGATCAGCTCAGCGTGATTCGCCAGGTGGGATTTATGGAGGGCAAGCAGTGGTACTTTGTGCGTGTCAACAGCGGACGTTGTAGTGGCTATGAGGGTTATATCTGTGCCGACTATGTCATCGAGCAGGCGGGCTACGACCTTTTGCAGCGTTTTGTGCTTAACGACAATAGTAACCTCAATAGCAAGACACCAGTGAAGTATCTGCGTGCCTTGTCCTCAATCTTGCTTCGTCTGGGAGCTGCTGCAGAGTTTTCGAATCTCTCGGTGCAGCTTCTCGATACAGCTATCTATGAGCACCATACAGTCCTCACGTTCAATATCCGTGATCTCAACGTGGCTGAGAATGGCTCACTGCTTGCCGTAGTACAGTTCTTGGGCGAGGATGAGAGCTTCGTGGTGCTTGGTATTGTGCCAGGTAGCGGGATTAGCTCTGTGGTGCACTGCGACAACTGTTCGTTTGATGTATACTACTACTAAGTCGGAATAATAAAATTTTAAGAGTATGAAATACAGACACATTTTCATCGTTATGTTTATGTCGCTCTTGGCTCTTAGCTCTTGCGGAGCTCTTGGCGGTCGTGCTAAGGATGCTCAGAAGGCAGAGTTTAGCTATGCCCCCTGGACCGACCTCTCACGCTTCTTCGATCTCGAGAAGATAAGTGTCTCGGAGAGTGGCCTTAGAAGCTTCAATAGCCTCGATATCAGCTACAGCAAGGAGCTCTTTGCAGTTGAGCGTGTTGGCAACGATGAGTATAACGCTACGGTGCTTGGTACAGGTGTTCGTCTTCGCAGCCAGCCTGAGGTGAAGAACTCAACGCTCCGCTCGCTGCTCAACACTGGCGATAAGCTTACGGTGCTTCGTCCTATTGGCTATATGAATGGCAAGTATTGGGACTATGTCTATGTCAATACAGGCTATAGTGCTGGCCTTGAGGGTTATGTCTGCAGCGACTTCATCGTTAGTCAGGAGCAGGCCGAGGTTATTCACGGCTACATCCTTCGCAATGGCTCGAACCTCGATATCTCAACACCAAGCAAGGTGTTGCGTGCTATTGCCGATGTGCTCCTCGCCCTACAGGTCAACAAGCGTCACCCTAACCTCTCGGTGCAGCTTCTCGGTGAGATCAACTATGGCGAGCACACCATTGTGACCTACCAGATTCGTGACTTCGGCATTGCTGAGAACAACACGTTGCTTGCTGTGGTGCAGTTCTTCAACACAAACAACGACTTTGTAGTGTTGGGTGTTGTGCCAGGCTATAGTGTGAACAATGTACGTCGTAATCCAAACGGCTCGTACGATATATTCTTTAACTAATCGGTTTAATATTAACGCTTTATAATTATGAAATTTAACTATCTTTTTGTTGTAGCACTTCTTGCTCTTTTTGCTACAACCAGCTGTGCTACTACCCAGCAAAAGCCAAAGGAGCAGAAGGATGAGGAGATGGAGCTCTTCGAGGATGAGTTTGAGTCTGAGGAGTACGACGGCGAGGAGTTCGGCTCAGAGTGTGACGAGGATTTCGCTGATGGCTCTGGCGATATCGCTCTCGATGGTAACCCTGAGGATGCTCACCACATCGTGATCTCTAAGGAGAGTATGACCCTAAACCTCTTTGATAGCCAGGGTGGTCTTATCTATAGCTTCCCTATTGCTGTAGGTAAGAACTATGGTAACAAGAAGGAGAGTGGTGATTTCAAGACTCCAGAGGGTGAGTTTACCGTTCAGCAGATTCAGGATGCCTCAACTTGGGGTCACGACTTCAAGGATGGTAAGGGTCGTATCGAGGGTGCTTACGGTAACTGGTTCATCCGTCTCAAGACCCCTCCACACACAGGTATCGGTATCCACGGTACTCACGATCCTAACTCTATCGGTACACGTGCTACTGAGGGTTGTATTCGCCTTAACAACGCTGACCTCGACAAGCTCAAGCCACTCGTGAAGCTCGGTATGAAGGTTACTATCGAGAGCTCAATTCTTGATATGGAGGCTGATGGCAAGATCGATCCAAGCTCTGCAGCCAAGGATGGTATCTCTAACAATGAGGAGGATGAGCTCTTTGAGGATCTCAAGAAGGACGAGCAGCAGCCATCGGCTGAGGAGTCTGCACAGGATGCATCTGCTGTATACCACACTGTCGAGTCGGGCGATACATTCTCATCATTGGCTGTGAAGTACGAGACAACAACAGCAAAGATTGAGGAGCTCAACCCAGATGTTGACCCACGCAAGATTCGTCCTGGTCAGAAGATTCTCGTTAAGGGTAATGCATCTGCTGCAAGCTCAGAGACTAAGAAGGAGGAGCCTGCAAAGAAGGCTGAGAATAGTGCCGCATCGGAGGATGAAGCTGTATACCATATTATCGTATCGGGCGATATGTTCGGCAAGTTGGCAGAGCAGTATGGTACAACATCAAAGAAGATTGAGGAACTCAATCCTAATCTCAACCCTAACAACCTTCAGCTCGGTACAAAGGTTCGCGTTAAGTAATTTGCCGCTGCGGCGTAGAAAGCCTGCGAACTGCAGAGTTGCTTTATTATAGATTTTGGGACTGTTCGACTTCGTGTCTGACAGTCCTTTCTTTGTGCTTATATGTCGTTATGGGGTCATAATGGTTAAAAATGCAGAATTTGACACCAATTTATTTGACCATTAGAACATATTTGCGAAAAGTTTTATACCTTTGCGTAATCTTTATACCTATGTAATATTAAAGGTTGCGAATAGAAGTTTATAAAATAAAGATATTATGAAGCGAAACGTAAATTTTGAGCACACCTCTGCGGTGTGCCGTAGTTATGAGGCTCCAGCAGTGGAGGTCGTAGAGATTAGTGTTGAGCGAGGCTTTGAGGCAAGCAATGAGGCTGGCTTCGAGGGTCCTTCGTATGGTGAGGAGGATGTAGAGTGGTAACCAATGTTTAACCAAAAATGGGCAGAGAGACTATGAAAAAGTTTTGGAATTTGATGCTTGTTGCACTGGTTATGTTGGGTGCAGCAGCTTGTACTGAGCAGGACTCTTCAATCGAGAAAGAGAACTCCGAGGAGGCTGGTTTGTCGTTCTACGCCGAGATCGTTAACGACTCGACTCGTGCCGACCTTGAGTATGATGCAGAGAACAAGGTGTGGAACACCGTTTGGGAGGGTAACGAGACTATCGTTGTAACCCTGGATGGCGTATCATACAACTTTACTAACACTGAGGCAGAGAGCTCAAAGTTCACCTGCACTGATGAGGGTGTAAATAAGATTCTTGGCCAGAGCGTAAATATCGCAATCTCCAACCCTGAGCAGTCTAAGGTGGGTAAGAGCGGTGTGGTTGTATCGACCGATGTTAAGGCATTCGACAACACTGAGACCATCAAACTCGAGGCTACAAACTCATTCTTGCGTTACACATACAACGGCGAGGGTAAGGTTGAGTTCTCGTTGACATATGAGGGTGGCAAGGCATTCGTATATAACGAGGGCAATGAGTTCGACGTTGTTGCTATCGAGGGTGTTAAGGGCGAAAATTTCGTATCGTTCAACGCTCCAGCTGAGGCCGTAGAGGCTCAGTTGGCATACTCAATCGATGGTGTTGCGTGCAAGTCTACAACCATTAATGTTGTTGAGGGTAAGATCTACAATCTCGGCGAGCTCTCAATCCCTTATGATCTCTCTGATACGTGGGGTATTACTGGTGCATTCAGTGGATGGGATGCTACTAAAGCCCAGCCATTGTATGTAGTGGGTGATGTACTTGTAGCCTACAACCTTACCAAGCTTAATGAAGGTTTTAAGTTCGTCAAGAACAGAAGTTGGGATGGTGCTAAGGGTAGCAAGACTCAGGATGCTGTAGCAAGCGGCGAGTGGTTGTACTCGGGCGAGAATGATATTAAGACAGCAGATGCTGCTGCATATGATGTATACTTCGTGCCTGCACGCTCCTTGTATTGCATTGTAGCTGCTGGTAGTGCAGTTCCAGAGCTTCCTGTTGTTGAGCCTATCGAGTGGTCATTGGCAGGCTCGTTCAACGGCTGGACAGATAAGCTTATGACAGCTACCGACGCTGCTAACCTCTTCGTGGCTAAGGGTGTAGAGCTCAAGTCGGGCGACGAAATCAAGGTTAAGGACTCAAAGACTTGGGATACAAGCTATGGTGGCGGTATCAACAACCTCGAAGCTAACAAGTGGATGAAGGCCTACTTCAACGGTAGCAACATTGTTGTTGCCAAGAGTGGCTCTTACGATGTATACTTTGAGTACGCTGAGGGTGCTGAGTATAGCAAGCTATATCTTGTTGAGGCGGAGGCCGACTATACAGCAGCTGTTGAGCAGACTGCAAATGGCACGCTTGTTCCAGATGGTGGAGATGAGCCTGAGCAGCCAGAGGAGGTAACTCCAGGCGAAAATTCTGAGTGGGCACTTGTTGGTGCATTTAGCTCGTGGGTCGACAAGACAATGCTCACAACAACAGATGCCAATGTCGTTGTTTACGAAGATGTTGAGCTTAAGGCTGCTACGGGCTTCCTCGTTCACAAGCCAAAAACAGAGTGGGCTGATAAGTATGGTGCAGGTAATGTGAACTATATCAAGTCTAACCACTATATTGTTACTGCAAAAGATGGTGCTGATATGTGTGTTGAGGCTGATGGTACATACGACGTATACTTCAACATATCAACTAAGAACCTCTATGTTATGGAGGCTGGTGCAGACTATGCAACCGCTACTTTGCAGACTGTAAGTGGTGAGGAGCCTAAGCAGGAGGAGCCTGAGGTGACCGAGAAGGTTGTCTACCTCAAGCCTAATGGCAACTGGACACAGTCAAATGCTCGCTTTGCTGCATACTTCTGGGGTGGCACAGTAGGTGTAGTGTGGGTAAGTATGACAGCTGTTGGTGATGGTACTTACGAGGTACACTTGCCAGAGGGTTACGACTACGGCTGCAACATCATCTTCTGCCGTATGAACCCATCTACTACAGCTAACAACTGGAATAACAAGTGGAATCAGACAGCTGACCTCAAAACTCCTACCGATGGTAAGAACTTGTATACCGTCAAGGATGGTACCTGGGATAATGGTGGTGGTACTTGGTCAGTAAAGTAGTACTACACTCATATAGTAAATGCTGCTCGGTACTTCGGTGCCGAGCAGCATTTTTTTAATTAGTAGTGAGTGATTAGTAATTAGTAATGGGGGGGTATAAGGCTCTAATGTGTTAAT
>JAFYSI010000106.1 GCA_017559425.1 Alistipes sp. | reverse complement strand
TCCTCAGCTGTGAACAATGGCTCGAAAACACCACCATTAGCATCGAAGCAAGCAGCGTAGAGGATAGTGTCCTCAGTGCCGAAGTAGTCAGCGATAGCCTTCTCAAGCTCCTTGTGCATATCCTGGCAACCGCAGATGAAGCGTACTGATGACATACCGAAGCCACGCTCATCCATAGCCTTCTTAGCTGCGTCGATAAGACGCTGGTTGTCTGAAAGGCCGAGGTAGTTGTTAGCACAGAAGTTCAAAACGGGACGGTTAGCCACGTCGATCTCTGCACGCTGTGCTGACTCGATAATACGCTCAGTCTTGTACAAGCCGGCAGCCTTGATCTCTGCCAACTCATTCTGCAAATGCTGCTGAAATTTTCCGTACATTGTAGTAAAGTTTTAGTTATGTTGATAATAAAGATTATTCGAATCAAGGCATACGCCTACAATCAACTACAAAGATATAAAAACTATTCTATAGTTGTGCTATAAATCGCGGATTTTTTGATGTTGAAGTGCAAAAAAAGAGGCTACCCAACACTGCTGTCGGATAGCCTCTCGAGCTATTTGTGTTAAGGATTACTCCGTTACGATATCCTTGTTCACGTTCTTTGAGCCTACGAGGGCGTAGAAGAGCAAGTATGCAAGACCAGCTACGATAACCCAGTAGCTTGTCAGATAGTTGCCTGTCCAGTCCACGATACCGTTCTGCAACAATGGCAAAATACCACCACCGCAAACAAGTGCCATAAAGATACCTGAAGCACGCTCAGTGTAGCGACCCAAGCCCTCAACAGCGAGGTTGAAGATGCCACCCCACATTACCGATGTGCACAAACCGCACAACACCAACAAAGCTGCGTTGACTGGCACCTCTGCCATACCAAAGCCCTCTGTGCCCTTGAATACTGGGAGATTAACGGTATTCTCAGTGCCGAGGAACATAGCTCCGAGCACGAGACCAAGGCCGAGTACAGATACCGATGTGAGCATAGTCTTTGCCGATACCTTAGCACCGAGTGCCGCACCTGCAAGACGGCCGAAGAACATCAATAACCAGTATGTAGCAGCAACAGTTGCAGCGATACCCTCAGCACCTGTCTCAACATTAAGGCCACCATTCTGCAACCACTTCTGCAAGACGTTAGGAATACCTACCTCAACACCTACGTAGATGAAGATTGCGATAGCACCCAACACAAAGTGGCGGAACGACATAGGGCCTACATTCTCGTCGCTAGCAGTCTTAACCTCTGCAGAACGCTCTGTCTCAGGGATGTTGGTGCGAAGAATCACGAAGAATGCTACAGCAAAGATTGCCAATGCTATGAACATCAATGGGAATACCTGCTTAATCTCAGCATCTACAATGCTTGGTACGAAGATACCAGTGAGGAAGATAACGGCAGTACCCATAAATGAGTTAAACGAGCCGCCCACCTGCAAGAGCTGGTTACCACGGTTGCCACCACCAGCGAGCTTGTTGAGCATAGGGTTAACCACGATGTTAAGCATACACATTGAGAAACCTGCGATAAATGCACCGAGGAGGTAGACGCCAAATGCCAAGTTGCCAGACAACAAACCTGCGATAGTCTGCACGCCGACACCTGTAAAACCTACGGCAACAGCTGCCAAGGCTGTGAATTTGTAGCCACGCTTCTGGAGGAGGTTACCTGCAGGGATACCCATACAAGCGTAGGCGATAAAGTTGGCGAATACGCCAAGTGTACCCATCCAGTTAGCTACGCTAAACTGATTCTTAAGAACCTCACCCATAGGTGATGCGAGGTTGGTAACAAACGAGATCATTCCGAACAAGAGAATCATCACGATGATAGCCAATACATTACTCTGCTTTTGTGTGTTCATTGTTATTTGTTTTAAGTTAATATTTGCTTAGGTTTTGCTCTGCTATCTGTCACGCTCTGCGATGTAGGTGCAGAGGTTCATAAGTGCTGTGCGGTATGCCGAGTCGGGATACTTTGATAAGAGGTGCATAGCACGGGCGAGATAGGCCTGCATAGTCTTTGCAGCAAGCTCAGCACCCTGATTCTCGTCGACAATCTTTTGAAGTGCGTCGACAGCCGCCTCGTCCTCCTTGCATCGCTTCAATAGGTCGATAATCTCGCGACGCTCCTCCTCTGTTTTACGCTCCATAACCTCGATAAGCGGAAGGGTGATCTTATGCTCACGAAGGTCGTTGTTGGCGGGTTTGCCAGTGTTGTTCGCTCTGTTGTAGTCGAGGATGTCGTCCTGAATCTGGAAGGCCATACCTATAGCCTCGCCAAACTTACGCATACGGTCGACCTCTTCGCGTGAGGCACCCACAGAGAGGGCTCCAAGTGCAGAGCTTACACCAAGCAGGCTTGCCGTCTTCTGCCAGATGATGTGGTAGTAGTCTTCGCGTGTGGTGTCGAGGCTCTTAGCGTGCTGACTCTGAAGTACTTCACCCTCGCATAGTGTTGCCATTGCTGAGCCGACGTATGTCACGAGGTCGTACTGTGCTGAGGCCATACCTATCGACATTGTGCGGGCAAGGATGTAGTCGCCCAGTATGATGGCCATATCGCTCTGCCACTTGGCATTGACCGAAGGACGTCCGCGACGCTCATCTGCCGAGTCGAGCACGTCATCGTGGATGAGCGATGCTGTGTGGATCATCTCGATGAGCATTGCCGCGAGATATGTACGCTTTGAGCAGTGACGCTCCTTGCCGCACTCCTCGGCACTCTCGTTGCCAGAGGCTGTTATCATCGAGGCTGCAAGCATTGTGAGCATAGGACGCACGCCCTTGCCTCGTGATGTAAGAGCATAGGTGAGCATCTCGTGCATAAGGTCGCCCTCGGCTGAGATATTCTCAGAGACAAAGGTGTTGAAGGCCTCCATATCTGAGGCAATAGGCTGTCGTATAGAGTCGATAGTCATCATATAAAATCTTTATATCACGCAAAGATAGCACTTTTTTGCAAATTTACCTTGCTAAGGGCAACAATAGCACAACTTTTCCCGCTTTTAGCAATAGTTTTTATTATTTCATAAATTTTTCGTATCTTTGACCGATAATTATCTCTATAGAAAAAAGATGGTAGAAAAGATTAAGAGTCTGTTTACTCGAGACAATATTTTGGCGTTGGGCAGGAGTTTGCTTCCCTGGGTTGTAGGCATTGCTATTTTTGGCTTTGTGTCGCTTAGGTTTTTTGCTCCTCAGCTTGAGGGTAAGTCGCTGGGTCAGGGCGATATAGTGCAGTATGCTGGTATGTCGAAAGATATCAAGGATCATCGTGCCGCTACGGGCGAAGACCCACAGTGGACAGGTAATATGTTCTCTGGTATGCCCGCCTACCTCATCGATGTGGAGTACCCCACGCAAGATGTTAAGCAGACGGTGGGTAGTGTTGTGAAGGTTGTTGATGGACCGATGAATATGACGCTCTTTGCGATGATTTTGATGATGGTGGCAGCTGTGCTTATGGGTGTCAACCCCTGGATAGGCATCATTGCGGGTTTGGCGTATGGCCTCTCGACCTACTTCTTCCTCATCATCGACGCAGGACATATCACCAAGATGTGGGCACTGGTCTATGCACCACCTCTCGTTGCCTCGGTGTGGTATGCACTGAGAAAGAATATGTGGGTGGGTGCTTCGCTTGCCGCCCTCTTTGGCTCGTTGGAGCTTGGTGCTAACCATCCTCAGATTACATACTACTTCCTCATTGTGGCTCTCTTCTTGTGGCTCAGCGAGTTGTGGTATGCCTATAAGGAGAGGGCTCTCAAGGCTTTTGGCCGTGCTACGCTGCTCTTGGCTGTTGCTGCTATCGTGGCCCTCGGCTCAAACTTCTCACCTCTGTGGTACACATTCAAGCACCAGAAGTATACTACCCGTGGTCTCTCTGAGGCAGTATCGGAGGATGAGGCACGCGAGAGCAAGATTGCCTATAATACGGCGTGGAGCTATGGTAAGGCTGAGAGCTTTAATATGCTTGTCCCCAACTATATGGGTGCTTGGTCGGGAGACTATAATCCCGAGGCTGTGGCTATCTTGCAGAGTGACGGTGTTAACGAGATAATGATCGGCGAGGCTATCTACGAGGTCGTAGACATCTACCGTCAGTACTATCCCGAAATCACTGCTCAGCACGTCCAGGCGGCTATTGAGGCTGGCGACCAGGAGATTATGACGCTTGTCTGGACCCTTGCCGATAAGCGTATGGGCAAGGCGGCATCCTACGCCTCGAACTACTGGGGAGACCAGCCATTTACGGCAGGTCCTACCTACCTTGGTGCTGCGGCGATATTCTTGGCCCTTCTCGCTCTTATGCTTCTTGAGGGTCGTGACCGTTGGTGGATTGTGGTGTCGATGCTCTTTATGTTGCTCTTGGCGTGGGGTAGCAACTTAATGGGCTTTTACCGCCTGATGTACAACATACTTCCTGGATATCACAACTTTAGAACCGTAAGTATGGCTCTTGTCGTCCTTGAGTGGGCTGTGCCGTTGTTGGCTGCTGTCGCTCTCTGGCGATTGTGGAGTAAGGAGCTTACCTTCAAGCAGGTGGCACGCTATGTGGGCATTGCTTTTGGCGTTGTTGTGCTTCTCTTTGTTACGATGATTGCTGTTGCAGACTATGGCGTTGCCGATATCAGCAAGGAGCTTGGTAGCGAGTGGTGGGTAGAGCAGCTCAAGGAGGCTGTGTATAATAGCCGCCGCGATGCTATGCTGTGCGACCTGTGGCGTTCGCTTCTCTATGTTATGCTCTCGGCTGCAGCCATCTTAACCTTTGCGTGGAGTCGTGAGAATGGCCGTAAGTCGGTGGGTTATGGGGCTATCGTTGCCGTTATGATGGTTGTTGTTGTGGACCTTGCGGGCGTTGGTACTCGATATATGGGCGAGGATAAGTGGCAGGAGGCTGAGCCTACTGAGATTAGGGCTTCGGCTGCCAACCTCGAGATATTGGAGGATAAGGAGCTTGGCTATAGAGTTCTTGATATGGACCATTTCGGTTCTGCTTACGCGTCGTATTTCCATCGCTCGGTAGATGGCTACCACGGTGCAAAGCTTGGTCGCTATCAGGATGTTATGGATAGCTATATCTCAACACAGAGTGGAGCTGTGCTCGCTATGCTCAACACGAAGTATCTCATCGATGCTGGCCAGGTCTATACGCTTGCCGAAGCTTTTGGCATTGAGCCGCTGGGTGCTGCTTGGTTTGTTGAGGGTGTCTATACAGAGCCAACGGCTGCTAAAGAGCTCGAGGCGTTGAGCTTTGTCGACTTGTCGACTAAGGCTGTTGTCTCGGAGTCTTGTTCGGGTCTTGAGTCTCAGTATAACACTTCGGGAAGCATCGCTTTGGTGGAGTATGCTCCCAACCATCTCAAGTATGAGTATGAGGTTGAGGGTGATGCTCTTGCCGTGTTCTCTGAGATCTACTTCCCTGATGGTTGGACCGCCTATGTCGATGGCAAGGAGGCGGACTACTTCGTTGCCAACTATACGCTTCGTGCAATGGAGCTTCCTGCGGGTAAGCACATCGTGGAGTGGCGATTCAAGGCTCCTCAGTGGGGCGTTGCTACAGCCATCACGGGAATTGCATCGTGGATGATCCTCTTGGGCTTGGTGGTAGTTGTGCTTGTTGAGCTTCGTAAACGTCTTAAAGTGAATGAGTAGTTATGGGAAGCAGTAGCGAGAAACGAATGCGTAATAGGGTGCGTAGGTCGTACCTTATCTCAACCATAAGCATCGCCTTGGTGCTCTTTATCTTGGGTGCTGTGAGCTATGTCACGCTATCGGCTGTAAATGCTGCAGAGGCACTGCGAGAGCGTGTGGTAATCTCTGTGGAGCTTGCCAACGACCTCACGAAGGAGGATAAAAAGGCGATGGTCGCCGAACTCAGAGAGCTGCCTGAGGTTGCCTCTGTTGGCTATACGACGAAGGATGAAAAGATTAACGACGATGAGTTTCGTCGCCAGTTTGAGCAAGATATCTTCGAGATATTGGACGAGAATCCACTGCGTGACAGCTTTGAGCTAACGCTTACCAAGGAGAGTGTCAATGTCGATATCGTTGCTGGTATGCTCTTCGAGATTGAGCAGATGGAGGGTGTTGAGTATATCTCTGTGCCACCTATCGAGATTATCGACTCGATGCACTCAACGCTCTCGACGGTCATAGTCTCGTTGATAGTATTCCTCTTGGTGCTGCTCATCATCACGCTGTTGCTGTTGAACAACACCATCCGCCTTGCTATCTATGCTAAACGCTACCTTATCAACACGATGAAACTCGTCGGTGCTACCAAGTGGTATATTATGCGTCCCTTCCTCGTCAATGCCCTCTGGCAAGGTCTCTGGGGAGGGCTTATTGCGGGCGTGATGGTCATCGGCTTGGTGCACGGTGCACAGCGTGTTATGCCTGTGAGCATCGAGGTGCTCAACTATCTTGAGGCTGCTATCATCATCGCAGGCTTGGTGGTGTTGGGTATCTTTATTACCATTGCCTTTAGTGCCGCTGCGGTGAACAAGTTTGTGAATATGAAGACAAATAAAATACACCTTTACTAATATGGTTACAAATAATAAAACTGAGGGTACACCCCGAGAGAAGGAGCGTATGTCTCTTACCACTAAAAACTATGCTATGATGCTTGCTGGCGTTGTGATTATCCTCGTCGGCTTCTTGCTTATGTCGGGAGGTGGTGAGCATACTGCCACGGAGTTTGATGAGTCGATATTCTCGTTCCGTCGCATCACGCTTGCCCCTATCGTGGTCATCGCAGGCTTTGTGTTTGAGATATTTGCAATTATGAAACGCTTCCCCGAGGAGCAGAAAAAGTAGTTTCGAATGGATATCTTAGAGTCAATAATCTTGGGTGCTGTTCAGGGCATTACAGAGTTTTTGCCTGTGTCGAGCAGTGGCCATCTGCAGCTTGCTAAGGAGCTTCTCGGCGTTGAGCTCGAGGAGAACCTCGCGTTCGATGTTACGCTCCACGCCGCTACGGTGCTCAGTACTATCGTTGTGCTTTGGGGTGAGATATG
This sequence comes from Alistipes sp., assembly GCA_017559425.1. GTDB lineage: Bacteria > Bacteroidota > Bacteroidia > Bacteroidales > Rikenellaceae > Alistipes. The sequence goes on along the minus strand of JAFYSI010000106.1, from coordinate 8,811 downwards.
GTCGATATTGAGGGGTCTCTTCACTCGCGGAATGAACGATGAGAAGCGATACATCGTAAAACTCATCATCTCGATGATCCCTATCGGCATTGTGGGCTTTATGTTCAAGGACTATATCGATGCTATGCTCGGCTCGAGCTACATTATGCTCATTGTGGGAGCTATGCTTCTTGTTACGGCTCTTCTCCTTAGCTTTGCCTACTATGCTCGTCCACGTGAGAAGAGCGAGATATCGTACCGCGACTCCTTTATCATTGGTGTGTCGCAGGCTGTGGCGGCTATGCCTGGCCTCTCACGCTCGGGTGCGACTATCGCTACCGGTCTGCTGCTTGGTGATCAGAAGGGTGCTGTGGCTACCTTCTCGTTCTTGATGGTCTTGGCACCTATCCTTGGCGAGACACTACTCTCGACTCTTGATGGCGGCTTGACTATGACGGGTGTCGACTTCGGTGTACTTGTTGCAGGCTTTGTATCTGCCTTTGTGGTGGGTGCTTTGGCCTGTCGATATATGATTAATATTGTGAAACGTGGTAAGCTTATCTGGTTTGCCTACTACTGTGTCGTTGTTGGCATAGTGGCTATAGTCTCATACTTTATATAATATGGAGGAGTTTTCATTGAAGGGGGTAGAGTTCCCCGAGGGCTATATTGCTGTTATCGATAAGCCCTACGAGTGGACCTCGGCAGATGTGGTGCGTAAGATAAAGTTCCAGCTCCGCAAGTGCGGATACCCTAAGATTAAGATTGGTCACGCGGGCACGCTCGACCCGTTGGCTACAGGCATCTTGCTTGTATGTATTGGCCGTGCTACTAAGATGGTAGAGGCTCTGCAGTCTGAGGAGAAGGAGTATGTTGCAGATCTGCAGCTCGGTGCTACAACGCCAAGTGGCGATATGGAGCACGAGGTCGATCAGACATACCCTACGGAGCATATTACTCGCGAGGCTGTTGAGGAGGCTCTGCGTAGCCTTACTGGCGAGCGTGAGCAGCTCCCTCCGTTGTACTCTGCCAAGAAGGTGCAGGGTGTGCGTGCATACGAGTTTGCTCGTGCTGGCGAGGAGATTGAGCTTAAGAAGGCACTTATCAACATCTACGAGTTGGAGCTCTTGGAGTACGATATGCCACGCATCAAGATTCGCGTAAGATGTAGCAAGGGTACCTATATTCGCTCGCTTGCCTTCGAGATTGGCGAGGCATTGCAGAGTGGTGCCTACCTCTCGTCGCTCAGACGCACGCGTAGTGGCGGTTTTGTGGTAGATCGTGCCCACACTCTCGACGATTTTATGGAAAAATTGCGTGAGTGTGAAACAAAATAGCGAGTTTTGCGTATAAAGTTTGATTGTTACACGCTTTTTTAGAGAAAAAATGAAGTTATCACAGTATGGCTACGAGTTTTCGCAGGATATGATTGCACAGTATCCTACGATTAATCGTGATGATGCACGTCTGATGGTGTTGCACCGTGCTACAGGTGAGATCGAACACCGCACATTTAAGGATATTATCGAGTACTTCGATGAGAAGGATATGTTCGTGTTCAACGACACGAAGGTATTCCCTGCTCGCCTTCAGGGTTGTAAGGAGAAGACTGGGGCCGACATCGAGATCTTCTTGCTCCGTGAGCTCAACCGAGAGCTCCGTCTGTGGGATGTATTGGTTGACCCTGCTCGTAAGATTCGTATCGGTAATAAGCTCTACTTCGGCAACGATGAGTTGATGGGTGCTGAGGTTATCGACAACACTACATCGCGTGGTCGTACGCTTCGCTTCTTGTTCGATGGTTCGTATGAGGAGTTCAAGGAGGCGTTGTATGCTATGGGCGAGACTCCACTTCCACGCTGGGTACGCGAGAAGGTTGAGCCAGAGGATGAGGAGTGGTACCAGACTATCTATGCTAAGCACGAAGGTGCTGTGGCAGCTCCTACAGCGGGTCTTCACTTCTCGAAGCACCTGCTTAAGCGTATGGAGATCAAGGGTATCGACTCAGCGTTCTTGACTCTTCACGTTGGTCTCGGTAACTTCCGCACTGTCGATGTTGAGGATTTGTCGAAGCATAAGATGGACTCTGAGCAGTTCTTCGTAACGTCGGAAACCGCCGAGCAGATTAATGCTGCTAAGCGTGATGGCCGCAAGGTTGTGGCTATCGGTACTACCGTTATGCGTGCTATGGAGACAGCTGTGTCGGTAGGTGGTATGATCAAGCCTATGGAGGGCTGGACCAATAAGTTCATCTTCCACCCATACCAGTTCACCGCAGCTGATGCCTTTGTTTCCAACTTCCACTTGCCCTACTCAACACAGCTTATGATGGTTGCGGCATTTGGCGGCTACAATATGGTGATGGATGCCTATCAGGTTGCTCGCGACGAGGGTTATCGTTTCGGCACATACGGCGACGCTATGTTGATTTTGTAGAAAAGATTTCGTATATTTGCCACTTAAAGCAGTATCGTTATGGCAACAAACAAAATATTGTACGTTTGTCAGGAGATAGCTCCCTATCTTCCCGAGAACGAGCTTTCGAAGCTGAGCCTCGACTTCGCACGTCAGATGCAGGAGCGTGGTCAGGAGGTGCGTACGTTTATGCCCCGTTTTGGATGTATCAACGAGCGTCGCAACCAGCTTCACGAGGTTATCCGCTTGTCGGGTATGAACCTCATTATCAATGACAATGACCACCAGTTGATTATCAAGGTGGCCTCTATACCTTCAGCTCGCATTCAGATCTACTTCATCGACAACGACGACTATTTCTCACGTCGTGCGGTGCTTGAGGATGCTGATGGCAAGCCTTTTGAGGATAACGACGACCGTGCTATCTTCTTTGCTCGAGGTATGCTCGAGACAGTTAAGAAGTTGCGTTGGTCGCCAACCATCGTGCATTGCCACGGTTGGTTCTCGGCAATTGCTCCAATGTACCTCAAGAGAGTCTTCTACGACGATCCTCTCTTCCGTGACCTCAAGATTGTTGTCTCTTTGGCAGATGATAAGTTCGAGGGTACGCTCGCTGCCGACTTCAAGCAGAAGCTCGAGGGAGAGGGTATTATGGATAGCTCTATGAAGGTTTTGGAGGAGCCTACATACGAAAATCTCTATCGCTACGTTATGGAGTATGCCGATGGTGTTATCGTGACATCAGCAAATGCAAGCCAGGAGCTCATTGATTACGCGAAGCAGCAGGGCAAGAAGGTCCTCGACTACCAGGAGGGCGACGAGAAGGAGATCTTCGATAATTATAAGAGATTCTATGATGAGTTGTAGAGAGTTTTGGTCGTACGCTGTGGCACTGCTTATTGCGGCACACCTCTTTGTGGGGTGTACCACAGAGGTCGACTATACCCAGGGTGCGGAGTTCATCCCCACCAACCAAAATATGGAGCTTAGACGTCGTGTCTATCGTGCCGGCCTGATGAAGGATGGCGATGGTGATGCCGAGCCTTTGAAGATGGCTGCCACCTATCTCTATTTCAACGATACGATCAAGAGCTCTAACCTCGATGATGTCTACTTCGGCTATGAGAAGAGCGACGAGTTTGGCGTGCGTAAGGCAAGCTTTATGTCGCAGGTGCTCTTTGGTTCGAAGCTCGACGAGGAGTATGGTTGGGGTTATCGCCCTATCTATGACTCTATGACGCTGTCGCTATATGTGACTGACTTCCACGGCGATACTACCAAGAAACGAACTTTTGAGGTCTACGAGATTACCTCGAATAGCTATATCCCAACTCAGGGTGATACGATCTTCTATGCAAACTTTAACCCAACGGAGTATGTTGCCAAGAAGCCTATCTTCACCTTTGTCTTCCCCGATCAGGAGAATGGCGTCTATGTTGGTGATATCGAGAATCCTCAGTATTGCAACGTGCGACTCCAGGAGACTGGCGAGTGGCGAGACTACATCAACCGTTTGATGTTTACCACTAACCTTGCTGAGACAGATGGTTATGGCCTTGATAAGGACAAGATCTATGAGCAGGGTAACGAGGAGAAGTTTGTAGAGCAGATTCGTGGTGTCTACATCAAGCCAAGCGATGAGGATATTGATGGTGAGGGTGCTATGTTTGCTACCAATGTCGAGAATACAGCCCTTGTGCTCTATGCTCGTAGTCGCTATGAGGTAGATCCCTCGATTATCAAGGATACGATCATTATGTCGTACAACTTCTATGTCAACCCATCGACCTACAATGTCAAGGCTGGTAACGTCTCTCTATCGCGTGTTGAGCACGAGTTTACAGAGGCCGATCGTGAGGCTCTTGCTCTCGAATCTGGCAATCGCGAGGAGGTGATGATGGGTAAGGTTGAGGCTATGGGCGGTCTTGTTACAGAGCTCAAGTTCACCGATGAGTTTATTCAGTCGTTGGCCGATTTAGTGCTTGATAATGGCGAGAATACATCGATATCTATCAACCAGGCTCACCTCAATATCTACCTTGAGGGTTCGGACTATGAATGGGATAATATCGTGGCATCAGATGAACTCATCAACACTCTTAATGGCTCTATGATGCGTATGGGTCTCTATGCAAGTTATGGTGGCTCAGCGGCTAACGAGGGCGATATTGTGGCCATCACTGACTACCTCTATACTAAGGAGTCGAGCACATCGATATCTTACGACGGATATCTCGATCGCTCGTTGGCGTGCTACCAGATGAATATCTCGAACCATATTCAGTCGCTGATAAAGGTTGCCGTGCAGAATCTTGCCGAGGATGGACGAACTGTCAACTACGAGGCTGAAGATTTGCAGACATATCGATCTATATACATAGGCCCTGCTGCCGATGCACTCTTTGGCTTCAACCGCCAGGTGTTCTATGGCGGTGATATGATGTCCGAGACGCAGCAGACGTTCCCAATATCGCTGGAGCTTGTATATACGATTGTAAATTAGAGAGTTACAATAAAAGATTACATTATAGCGAACCTAAGTCCTCAGATACTTAGGTTTTGCTGTGTAAAATGAAATAATTGAGATGCAGGAAAATTTAGTAATTGTTGAGTCCCCTGCTAAGGCAAAGACCATCGAGAAGTTCTTGGGTAAGGACTATATGGTCAAGTCGAGCTTCGGCCATATTCGCGATTTGGCCAAGAAGGGACTTGGTATAGAGGTTGAAAATAATTTCGAGCCTGTCTACGAGATACCTGAGGACAAGCGTAAGGTTGTCGACGAGCTCTCTCGTCTTGCACGTAATGCCAAGACCGTGTGGCTCGCATCCGATGAGGACCGCGAGGGAGAGGCCATTGCTTGGCACCTTGCGAAGGTCTTGGACCTATCTATCGAGAACACCCGCCGCATCGTCTTCCACGAGATTACGCAGCGTGCCATTCTCAACGCTATTGAGAACCCTCGCACCATCGATATGAACCTTGTCAATGCTCAGCAGGCACGTCGTGTGCTTGACCGTCTTGTGGGCTTTGAGCTCTCGCCAGTACTCTGGAAGAAGGTGCGTCCAGCACTCTCGGCAGGTCGTGTGCAGAGTGTTGCTGTGCGTCTTATTGTGGAGCGTGAGCGTGAGATTATTGCCTTCCGCCCTGTGGCGAGCTATCGTGTAGTGGCTCATTTCTATGCCGAGAATGACCCTCAGCAGACACTCTTCAAGGCTACACTCTCTAAGGCCTTCGAGAAGCGTGAGGATGCCCTTACATTCCTCGAGTCGTGCATCGGCGAGAAGTATCAGGTGGCAAAGGCTGAGGAGAAGCCTGTGCAGCGTTATGCAGCACCTCCATTTACTACCTCAACACTCCAGCAGGAGGCAGGTCGTAAGTTGGGTATGTCGGTAGCACAGACAATGTCGGTAGCACAGCGTCTCTACGAGCAGGGTCTTATCACCTATATGCGTACCGACTCGGTAAACCTCTCGGATATGGCTATCACGCAGTGTAAGAACGAGATTACCCGTCTCTTCGGTGCAAAGTACTCATATCCTCACAACTTCAAGACCAAGTCGAAGGGTGCTCAGGAGGCTCACGAGGCTATTCGTCCATCATATATCGAGCGTCACGAGATTGAGGGTACAGCACCTGAGAAGCGTCTCTATGAGCTTATATGGAAGCGTACCGTAGCATCGCAGATGGTGCCCGCAGAGCTCGACCGCACAAATATCGAGATCTCACTCAGCCGTCGCTCGGAGATGTTTGTAGCTACGGGTGAGGTTGTTCGCTTCGATGGCTTTATGCGTCTCTACTCAGAGTCTTCTGACGACGACTCACAGCAGGAGGGTGATGGTGGCATCCTGCCAAAGATGGAGGTTGGCACCCCTGTTATCGCTACTACGATGACAGCTTCGGAGCGTTATACTCAGGCCCCATCACGCTACAATGAGGCAGCTCTTGTAAAGCGTCTCGAGGAGCTTGGCATTGGCCGTCCATCAACTTACGCTCCAACGATCACTACCATTATCAATCGTGGATATGTCGAGAAGCAGAACCGCGATGGTCAGAAGCGTCAGGTGGAGCAGATGACACTCTCGAATGGTAAGATCTCGCATAAGATGGTTAGCGAGAGCTTTGGTAAGGAGAAGAGCCGTCTTGCACCTACCGACATTGGTATGGTTGTGAACGACTACCTTGAGTCGCAGTTTGCGTCAATCATCGACTACCACTTCACGGCAAACGTTGAGAAGGAGTTCGACCGTGTGGCTGATGGCGACATCACTTGGCACACTATGATTAGTGACTTCTACTCACCATTCCACCAACTTGTGGATTCGGCTATTGGCACACAGAGCGACCGCACACAGCAGGTTCGCGTCTTGGGTGTAGATCCTAAGTCGGGCTGCACGGTTAAGGCTCGTATCGGTCGTTATGGCCCTATGGTAGAGCTTGAGGGTGCTGATGGTGAGAAGGGTCAGTTTGCATCGCTTAAAAAGGGTCAACTTATCGAGTCTATCACCCTCGAGGAGGCTTTGGAGCTCTTCGCTCTGCCTCGTAACCTCGGTGAGTTAGATGGTGAGGCCTTGATGGTGGGTGTTGGTAAGTTTGGACCATATCTTCGTCACGGCAAGACCTTTACCTCGCTTGCTAAGAGTGACGACCCCTATACCATTACGCGTGAGCGTGCTGAGGAGTTGTTACGTGAGAATGGCGAGAAGCAGCGTGCACAGTCAGAGCCGTTGAAGACCTTCGAGGAGGATGCGAATATGTTAATCAAGAGCGGTATCTATGGCCCATATATCTCGTATAATGGAAAGAACTACCGCTTGCCTCGTGGTTCAAAGCCAGAGAGCTTGACATACGTGGAGTGCCAGCGAATTGTAGCAAAGGCTAAGAAGTAATAACATAAACTTATATATTCACCTTAAAACTAATTCATTATGAAGAAAATCTTTGCATTGGCACTCGGTCTTTTGACAGTTTCGGGTGTTATGGCCAGCGACGTTGATGCTAAGCCTAAGAAGCAGGCGGAGGAGGTTGAGGGTATCCAGTTTACTGTAGTAAAGGAGAACCCTATTACAAGCATCAAGAACCAGAACAGAGCAGGTACCTGCTGGTGCTACTCATCATTGGCATTTATCGAGTCTGAGTTGTTGCGTATGGGCAAGGGCGAGTACGACTTCTCTGAGATGTTCCTTGTTCACAATACCTACCTTGATCGTGCTGACAAGGCTGTTCGCACTCACGGCGATGTATCATTCGCACAGGGTGGTTCATTCTACGATGTTATCTACGGTATGGAGGCTTTCGGTCTCGTTCCAGAGGCTGAGATGCGTCCAGGTGTTATGTACGGTATGACACTTAGCAACCACAATGAGCTTACAGCTGTTAGCGATGCTGTTGTTGCTGCTATCGCTAAGGGCAAGCTCCGTAGCTTGCAGGTAAGCCCAGAGGGCGAGATGTTGTGGAAGAAGGCTATAGAGGCTATCCACGATATCTACCTCGGCGTGCGTCCAGAGACATTCACTTACGAGGGTGTTGAGTACACTCCTAAGTCATTCTATGACTCTTTGGGTTTGAACGCTTCAGACTATGTATCTTTGACATCGTTCACACACCACCCATTCTACTCATCATTCGCTCTCGAGATTCCTGACAACTGGCGTTGGGCTCAGTCTTACAACCTCCCTATCGATGAGTTGATGGAGGTTTTCGACAACGCTATTATGAATGGTTACACTGTTGCTTGGGGTAGCGACGTTAGCGAGGATGGCTTTACTCGTGAGGGTACTGCAATTCTTCCAGACGTAGCTAAGGCTGCAACTGAGCTCGATGGTTCAGATATGGCAAAGTGGCTCAAGATGACTGAGGCAGAGCGTAAGAGCAAGCCTATGGCAGTGGAGCAGAAGTGGGTATCACAGGAGGAGCGTCAGATTGCTTACGACAATCGCGAGACTACTGACGACCACGGTATGTTGATCTACGGTATCGCTAAGGACCAGAAGGGTACTGAGTACTATATGGTTAAGAACTCTTGGGGTGAGGCAGGTGCTTACAAGGGTCTTTGGTATGCATCAAAGGCATTTGTTCGCTACAAGACTATGAACATCATCGTTCATAAGGATGCTATCCCAGCTCACATTCGCGAGAAGCTTGGTTTGTAATTGAATAATTGCTTAGTCCTAAATATGGCCCGACTAACCGAAGTTAGTCGGGCTTATTTGTGTCTATACGAGTAGACTAGAGTAGAGCCTTATGTCCTATACCCCAAACGCTAAGTTTCGTGCCTGAGAAGTTTCAGGCACCAGCAGCATCCTTCGATGATTTATTGCCTCGAACTAATGTTATACTCACTATATTTGCTTATATTATGACGTTTCTCGGCGTTTATAAGTGTTGTGTTATAACTCATCACTCGTTTTCATTTAAGAT
>JAFYSI010000105.1 GCA_017559425.1 Alistipes sp. | reverse complement strand
GTGCAGATGCAACGCTCGGCGAAATTCGAGTCGATGGGCTGTACTTGAGCGTACTGCCCATTGACGAGATAGTTCGTTAGCGGAAGTAGATGCACTATTATCACATCAAAGAACGACAAAGTAGCCTTGGTAGACAGCTTCATTTTTTGTGGGGTACTAATTGACTCCCCACAACCCGATAATTCGCAAGTTTATCTTTTAGAGATATACTGCTTGATTACACCACGCTTTGAGCCACGAATAAACTCGATAAGCTTATTACGCTCGGCAGTCTCAGGAATCTCAGCCTCCGCCTTGTCGCAGCCAGCCATATAGTTGAGCTCGCTCTGGAACAATACGCGGCAGGTGTTGTGGATAGAGTCGATCTGCTCTGAAGTGAAGCCACGGCGTGAGAGACCTACCTTGTTGATACCTGCATAGTGTGTCTCGCCATTGGTTGCGATAATATATGGTGGGATGTCCTGAGTGACAAGAGCACCACCCTGAATCATTGCGTGGTCGCCAACGTGAATCCACTGGTGGAGAGCAGCGTGGCCACCGATGACTACCCAGTCGCCAATCTCAACCTCACCAGCAAGCGACACGCGGTTAGCGATGACACAGTTGCTACCCACAACATCGTCGTGAGCAACGTGAACATAGGCCATAAGGAGGTTGTTGTTGCCAACAACGGTAGTGCCGCGTGAGGCAGTACCGCGTGCGATAGTCACACACTCGCGGATGTCGTTGTTATCGCCGATAACGGCAGTAGTCTGCTCGCCTGCGAACTTGAGGTCCTGAGGCAAGCAGGCGATGCAAGCACCTGGGTGAACCTTATTGCCCTTACCCAAGCGAGCACCATTATAGATGATGGCGTGTGGACCAATCCAGCAGTCATCACCAATCACCACGTCACCCTCGACGTATGCGAAGGGCTCGATGGTTACGTTCTTACCGATCTTTGCATCGGGGTGAACGTAAGCTAAGTTACTAATCATATTTTCAGTTAATTTTGTTTGTGTCCGTAGTCTCTATCTGTTCTTGGCGATCTGTGCTGTGAGCACCGCCTCGCAGGCGAGCTGACCGCCCACAAAGGCCTTACACTCAGCTGTGCAGATGCCACGACGCATATCCACGATGTGGCACTCGAGCTGGAGAGTATCGCCAGGAACAACCTTACGCTTCCACTTCACTGCATCGGTCTTAAGGAAGTAGGTTGAGTACTCCTTAGGATTCTCAACGGTGTTCAACACCAAGATACCGCAGCACTGTGCCAACGCCTCGATGATGAGCACTCCAGGCATAACTGGCTCCTCGGGGAAGTGACCCACGAAGAATGGCTCGTTCATAGATACATTCTTGATACCGCCGATAGCATTCTCCTCGAGGTGGAATACACGATCGACGAGCAAGAATGGAGGACGGTGTGGAAGAAGCTCCTTGATGCGGTTGATGTCCATCAATGGCTGCTCCTTAGCACTATACTTGAACGAAGGCTTCTCGCCACCACGACGAATCGAGCGGCTGAGCTCCTTCATAAACTCGGTATTTGCAAAATGACCTGGACGTGTTGCCCACACACGGCCCTTGATACGCATACCAAGCAGTGCGAAGTCGCCGAGAAGGTCGAGAAGTTTGTGGCGTGCGAGCTCGTTTGTAGCACGAAGCTGCTGGTTGTTGAGATAGCCGCCAGTGATCTCGATATCCTCCTTGCCGAAGATATTCTTGAGGTGGTCGAGTTGCTCCGAAGAGACAGGGTTCTCAACAACGACGATAGCGTTGTCGAGGTCACCGCCCTTGATGAGATTCATCTTCATCAATGGCTCGAGCTCGTGCAAGAAGACGAATGTACGACACATAGCGATCTTCTCAGCGTAGTCGTCAGTGATGTTGTAGGTAGAGTACTGGTTACCCACAACCTTAGAGTTGTAGTCGACGTGGACAGATACCGAGAACTCATCATCGGGATAGATGACGATGGCCACACCCTTCTCTGGGAGTGTATAGACCTGCTTCTCGGTCACCTCGTAATACTTACGCTCTGCAGACTGCTCGACGGTGCCCACCTCGGTGATGCGAGCAGCATACTCGCGTGCCGAGCCATCCATAATAGGGGTCTCAGGGGCGTTAATCTCGACGATAGCGTTGTCGACATCAAGAGTCCAAAGTGCTGACATTATATGCTCGATGGTGCTCACCTTAGCGGCACCCTTCTCGATTGTTGTACCACGTGAAGTGTCGCTCACATACTCGCACAAGGCGGGAACCTCAGGGCAACCCTCGAGGTCGACACGACGAAAGACGATACCTGTATTATCCTCTGCGGGACAAACTCTCATACTTACCTGCAAACCTGTATGCAGTCCCTTGCCCTCAAATGCAATAGGAGCAGCAAGAGTACGTTGTTTAATAGCCATAACGATAATTTTTTGTTATATCACGGGCAAAGATATAAATTTTCTCAAAAAAAATTACTATTTTTGCTCTCAATATTACTATATTATGAACAATAAAGATACTAAAAGTGAAATAAAAAGGCCAGTACGTCGCACAACTGCCCCACGACGCCACGCACGAATAGATCTCGGCGACACACGCTCCGAGAGCTTTGGCGAGTGGTTATTCAACCATCGTGTGGGACTGCTCGTAGTTTTTGCCGTCTTCGCACTCTCGGGAACGGTACTTGCTACAGCACGCTACAACGTGGAACGCATTGACCTTGAGTACCTCATAGAGATTTTACCAGAGGAGTTCCAGGAGCAGGAGCAGATGGTAACGAAGCCTATGCCCTCGATCGAGGAGCTCGCACAGCGAGTGCAGAATGTGCGTAACGTAGTATCAAACGAGGCGGCAGCAGAGCAGTCGTCGGGAAGTTCGAGCTTCGATGAAGAGCTACAGCAGCTAATGGACGATGTCGAGGAGGGTATGGATGCCAACCGCGCTGCCTACCAAGATGGTATGAACTCGGTGAGAGGCTCAGGCAAGAGCGGCAAGGGTGGCGGAGGCGATAAGGGTGACGCGGACAAGGAGAGTGATAACTCGCGAGGCAAGTACCAGGGCAACTGCACAGTGACATACTGCTTTGAGAACCCTGTGCGTAGCGACCGTGGCCTCTACATTCCAGCCTACACGGCCAAGGGCGGAGGTGTGGTGGTCCTCGAGGTGCTTATAGACCGCAACGGAGCTGTTACCTCGGCACGCGTAGCCTCGTCGACAAACTCAAGCCTTAACCAGGTGGCTATCAAGGCGGCACGCAACTACAACACACGTTTTAACATCGATGGTTCAGCACCATCACCACACAGAGGAACTATAACATACACTTTTATCGCTCAGTAGTGCAGAGGCTTAGACGTACATATCGCATCGTTGTTCTTCTTATCGTGGGTCTGCTAATGGCGGGCTCATCAGTGGAGCTATGTGCCACACCCATCGACACAACGACGCCAGCGTACGAGTACAGCACACCACAACACACTCCAGGCAACACACCTGAGAGCCATATCGAGTCCCTTGTAGCAAACCAGGGTTTAGCTACGACAATCGCCTCTGGACAGGGCACGCTCCCCGCAGTGCGTACCATTGCTCGCGGCACTCGCCAGACCCTTCGCACGGACCACAACGTGGTGGCAGCACGCTCGATAGACTCGACACAAGCTAAATCGAGAGCCGGACTCTTTAATCATAAAATACTCTTCTACACTTACCCTCGCCACTACTACCTTAATGGCTTGGTAAGGTTGATTATTTAGCGAGTTGATTGCCCAATTTTATTTTAACAATCAACAACTAACTAATTAACATATAGAAGATTATGAACAGAGAAAATATCTACAAGGCACTCTACGCCTTGCCCCAGGGTGTGGTTACCCCTAAACGTGAGAGCATAGCTCGTGAAGTTATGATTTTGGTACTTGGCATCGCTCTTTTGACTATTAACTTTATGCTTGTCGACCAGAGTGCCGACACACTCTCAATGGCCCTGTTGACCGTTGGCGTGGGAATGATGCTCTACGGCATCGTGGTAGCGGCAGTAAGAGTAGGCAACCGTCGTGAAGTGCCATACGACAATGAGGCAAAGAGCTTTATGAAGTATCGTGAGCGTTACTACGACCGCGGATTCATCGAGCCGATCACGCGAGCCCTTGAGCGTGGCGACTATGAGGCTATCGAGATTATGCCAACGACAAACATCGCTGCGGTAATGCTTGTGGAATATCGCTCGGCAAAGAGACGTGCCTACGCCCTCTACGAATATGGCGAGGAGGAGTACCGAGCAATAGGCAAACCATACATCACTAACAAAGCATAGTGCAACGATCAGCACATTGCAACAGACCAAACAGACAACGTAGAACGCAAAAACTTGAAATATGCTATCAGAAAACTTCCTACTCGTTGGAGCTATGCTGCTCTTTGCCGCGGTATTTGCGGGTAAGGCGGCATATAGACTTGGAGCACCCGCCCTGCTCCTATTCTTGGGTGTGGGTATTCTCTTCGGCTATAACGATTTTATAAACTTCGACTCTGCAGAGTTTGCCCAGTTCGTAGGTATGATAGCAATGTGTATCATCCTCTTCTCGGGAGGTATGGACACCAAGTTCTCGGAGATTAAGCCCGTCTTAGCACCAGGCATCGTGATGGCCACGCTCGGCGTAATGCTCACAGCACTCATTGTCGGAGCATTCATCTACCTCATCGCCCCACAACTCGGCGTAGACCTCACACTGAGCCTCTCGCTGCTCATCGCTGCCACAATGTCGTCGACCGACTCGGCATCGGTATTCTCGATTCTGCGTTCTAAGAAACAGGGACTGCAGCAGAACCTACGCCCACTACTCGAGCTCGAGAGTGGTAGTAACGACCCTATGGCCTACATCCTTACGGTTATGCTCGTGGGCATCTGTGCCGATGGAGCATCGATCGACTGGTGGGACGCCATCAAAACCTTTGTCATTCAAATGCTTGTGGGTGCGGCATTGGGCTACGGCTTTGGTCGCATCACGGTGTGGATTATGAACCGCATCAACATCCGCAACATACCATCGCTCTACTCGGTGTTGCTCCTGGCGTGTGCCTTCTTCACCTTCTCGTTCACGTCGATGGTCTATGGCAATGGCTACCTCGCGGTCTATATCGCGGGCCTTGTTGTGGGCAACTACCGCATCGCCTACCGCAATATGTTAGGTACGTTCTTCGACTCGTTCACCTGGCTGCTGCAGATTGTTCTCTTCCTCGCCCTTGGTCTCTTTGTCGATATCGATGAGCTGCTCGAGATGGATGTGGTTATTATGGGCCTCGCTGTGGGTCTCTTTATGATATTTGTGGCACGACCCATCGCCACATATATCTCTATGGCACCCTTCCGCAACTTCACGTTCAAGGCTCGCAGCTACATCTCGTGGGTGGGTCTGCGTGGTGCAGTGCCGATCATCTTCGCCCTCTACCCCATCACCTCTGGCATCGAGAATGCAGAGTATCTCTTCAACGTGGTATTCCTTGTGACCATCGTCTCGCTCTTGGTGCAGGGCACCACGGTGAGCGGTATGGCCAACATCTTGGGACTCTCCTACGAGGAGTCTGAGAGCACCTTTAAGCTTACCGTTCCCGACCATATCCGCAGCGAGTTCTCGGAGATTGGTGTCACAGCATCGATGCTTCATAACGGCGACACACTCAAGGATATACACCTTCCAGGTCACACGCTCGTGGTGATGGTATGCCGCGGTGATAAGTACTTCGTGCCTAAGGGACATACGCAGCTCAAGTCGGGCGACAAGCTGCTTGTGGTGTCGGACAACAATGAGGAGCTCCTCAGGAAGGTCGACCTCCTCGGCATCAAGCACCTCATCAAGGTATAACGACAAATAAGGCTCACCACAACGGCGAGCCTTATTCTTTTTTTAAGTCCAAATTTTCCTATGCAGTTAGGTTAAAACAACTATAACGACCTAATCGATGGGAATAACATATACAACTGATTCATCAAGCTACCCATCTCGAAGCCCTCGCGAAGGACAAGGAGGATGGTGTTGTCGCCAGCGATGGTGCCGAGCACCTCGGGGATAGCCTTGTTGTCGATAGGCACAGAGATGGCACTCGCATAGCCAGGCTTGGTTGTGATAACACAGAGGTTACCTGAGAAGGCTATGTCGGTGATGTTGTCCGTTATGTTGGTCGAGATGGAGTGGTCGTTACGCGTGTTGTTCGGGAGGACATAGATGTAGCCCTTCTCCTTGTGTGGTACTTTGGCGACGTGCATAAACTTGAGGTCGCGAGATAGTGTCGACTGGGTAATCTTCACGCCACACTCCTCGAGGCGGGCGATGAGCTCCTCCTGCGACGAGATAAACTCCGAGCGGATAATCTTGCGGATAAACGATAGGCGTTGCGTCTTTTGGTTCATAGTTTTAGCCCTTAATGTTTACTTTGTGTAACGCACTGCACTCTTATTATATTGCGGAGCGTTAGTGCAAATTTATGCAAATTATGCAAGAAATGCAATAGTTGAGTCGATATTTTTTAGATAATTATGGTCATTTAGCCCCACAACATAGACCTATGGTTTAAATTTTTAGCCATTTGCACCACTCACGATGGTTAACGTCGCTCGAAAGATTTTGAGATAAGCGATAATTTACTACCTTTGTGTAACTATACGACTTAAACTTGTTTGCAAACCTTAAAAGAGAGAACGTAATGAGACTAAGACGACTTTTCGTACTCCTCGCCGTAGCCCTTACAGCCATCGCCTGTGGCGAGAAGGAGGGTCCATCCGACGGTGCTAATTCGGAGATTGTCATCAGCAGCGAGACACCGCTATGGATCGACAGCAAGGAGGGAATCTACGAAATTGCTTACACCATCACAAACCGAGTGGAGGGCACAAGGCTCGAGGCAAAGAGCAATGTCGACTGGATGAATGTCTACGAGATTCGCGACGAGGCAATCTCGTTCATCGCAACGACAAATCAAGAGGCTGGCGATCGTCGTGGCACGATATACTTGACCTACGGTCAGGCAAAGGCCGAGATAACAATCTACCAGCACGTTAAGGTCGACACCAACTACAGTGCAACAACCACTGCGGGCAGCATCTTCACACACTGCAACAATGCAGAGGGGGTACATAGCTACCGCCTCGTCTTGTCGCGAGATGGTCTCAAGGAGGATGGCTCGTTCTACGCAAGCTCTACCTACTACGTCTTCGACCTTTGTGCCGAGGAGGTGGTATCAAAGGAGGCTACAACGGCAACAATCCCTGCTGGCACTTACGGCCTCAATATGACAGGAGAGCCGAAGAACCGCGACATTAACTATATGTACAGCTACCACACCTATATGGGCTTGGAGACAGCCTTTGCCGATGCCGAGGTTATTGTCGAGGAGGGCAGGATAGTGGCAAATGTAGCTCTTAGCAATGGCGAGAACCACCGTGTGGAGTACACTGGCTCGCTCGAGATTCCTGTCTATAACGCCACTGTCACCGAGGGTCTTAGCACTCTTACTGGCAACCACACGTTCAACATCGAGAATGGAGTGTTTGTGGGTGCTTTCGTAGGTGACTTGATGTACAACGGCTGCAACACCTGCCAGCTGTTTATGTATGAATACCTCGACTATGAGACTGGCGAGGAGCGTGGCGACCAGTTCCAGATTGACCTACAGCTCCCAGCAAGCAGTCGCAATGTCGAGGGCACATACACCCACGGTACTACGGTGGGTCACTTTATCCCTGGCTCTGCTGAGGATCTCGGAGGTCAGTATATGCAGCAAAACAGCTGGTATATGACTGCGGGATATGTCGACTTTGCACCTCTTGTTCGTGGTAGTATCAAGGTCGAGAAAGTGAACGACACGACATACCTCTTCACGCTCGACACCGTCGACGACCGTGGCAACGCCATCAAGGGCACGTTCCGCGGAAAGGGCGAGTTTATAGACTGGTAGTGAGCGTATAGCACAAGTAGAGTGCATCATAGTATCTATCTTGTCCGCCTGAGGTTATCTACCTCGGGCGGGCTTTTTTTTTGTTATAGAGGTGGAAAAATCGACTATTTATGGGCATAAACAGTAAATTGGATGATAATTTATTGTTATTAACAATAATATTACTACATTTGTGCGATTTTCGGGTAGTGTCCCCATTACCCCAAGATCGTGAGCAAGAGATAAAAGAACAAAATATTTAATAACAAACTCTAAAACTATCAAACAATGAGAAAACTCTTTTCGATTTTGAGCGTTGCTCTTGTAGCTCTCTTTGCGGCAGGTTGCGAGACCCCTATTAGTGGTGGCGACGACCCTCAGACCGAGGCTGCATTCACATTCCAGAACGCTAAGACAACAACCAACTCTGTAGAGGTGGAGGTAGTACCTGCCGACAACTCTACGATGTATTTTGCAGCTATCATCGAGGCATTGGAGATTGCTGACCTTGCTGATGGCGATATCATCGCAAAGCTCACTGACGCTCAGGATATCAGCGTATCAAAGGGCAAGAAGACCCTCTCGGCTACAGGCCTTACTCCTGACACTGAATATGTTGCAGTAGCATTCTCGATGAATGGTTCAAAGGTTGCTCGCCACACTCTCAAGACCCTCCCTATTCAGGATCCTATCTCTGGCGAGGAGTTCGAGATTGAGATTGAGGTTAGCAACATCAAGGCTACATCGGCTGTAGCAATAGCTAAGCCTAACTCATCAGCTAACCGCTACTACTTCCGTGTTATCACCAAGATGGAGCTCGACGCTTTCGGTATCTACAACAACGACTACCAGATCTTCGAGTACATCATCGAGAACCCAAGCAGCGGCGAGTATATCACACAGGGCGAGACAACCCTCAACTGCCGTCTCAACGCTGAGATGGAGTACCTCGCAGTAGCTTTCAACTTTGAGAACTGGGAGGCTGTACACAACCAGGAGGAGGATATTAAGCTCCTCCGCTACGCCTTCAAGACTCCTGAGGCACCAGCTGTTGACCCTAACTCATTGTTCGTATGG
>JAFYSI010000104.1 GCA_017559425.1 Alistipes sp. | reverse complement strand
GTTCACTTGGTTATCGAGCCTTACTACGAGGGTATGCCTGAGCCTACTAAGTATAAGGTTAATGGCCAGGAGATCGCTGTCAGCCTTAAGGGTAAGGAGGAGTACGACTTGCCTTGGGGTGGTAAGTTGCAGTTCTACAACTCAGTTGTAGGTGGTGCTATCGACACTCGATTTATGCCAGCTATCTTGAAGGGTATTATGGAGAAGATGGATGAGGGTCCATTGACAGGTTCTTATGCACGTGACATCCGCGTAGTTGTTTACTACGGTAAGATGCACCCAGTAGATTCAAACGAGCTCTCATTTAAGCTTGCAGGCCGTAACGCATTCAAGGATGCTTTCCGCAATGCTGGTCCAAAGATTATGGAGCCTATCTACAACGTAGAGGTACTCACTCCAAGCGAGTATATGGGTGCTGTGATGAGCGACTTGCAGAACCGCCGTGCTATGATTATGGGTATGGAGTCTGATAAGGGCTTCGACCGTCTCAATGCACGTGTGCCACTCGCTGAGCTCTACCGCTACTCAACATCATTGTCTTCACTCACTTCAGGTGCTGCTACCTACACTATGCACTTCGAGTCTTACGAGCAGGTGCCAGCTGATGTTCAGGATAAGTTGTTGAAGGCTTACACTGACACTGACGAGGAATAATAATTTCTTGTGATAAGGGGTCATTCTCGACCCATCCCAAAAGTAAGACCCCTCGGGCTGTACGTTTGAGTACTATCCCGAGGGGATCTTCTTTTGCGATAGGCCAAGCCTAACCCCTTCTCGCAAGAAATTTCCCCTCTCGCTTTCCATCGACGGCATTTTTGCCGAGTGTAGCACTCGGCACCCTTCTCGCAAGAAATTCTCTTGATCTCAATCAATAATCTATTTGTATTACAACTCCTATGTGCAATATTATAGCAAAATTTTCTCTTGCTGTCCATTGGTAGTTATTGCAAAAAAAAATCCCTGTCTAACGCATTAGACAGGGATATGTATTGGAAGTTAGGCTATTACAAGCCCATCTCCTCGATAAGCCAGCCAGCACCACCGACCTTATCCATCACGAACAAGACGTAGCGGATGTCGCAGATGATGTTGCGGCACAAGGTCTCGTCGAACTCGATATCCGACATTGTTGAGAGCCAAGTACGGTCGAAGTTGATACCGATGAGCTGACCCTTATTGTTGAGAACTGGTGAGCCTGAGTTACCACCTGTAGTGTGGTTTGTGGCGATGAAGCATACAGGAACGGTATACTTGCCATTCATCGTAACACCCCAGCGGCCATACTCCTTAGTAGCATATACGTCGCGAAGGCTCTGTGGGATGTTGTAGTCGTAGATCTCAGGGTTGTCCTTCTCCATAATACCCTCGATAGTGGTCTGTGGGAGGTGGTACTCGCCATCGGCATACTCATAACCTGCAACCTTACCGTAGGCTACACGCAATGTGAGGTTTGCATCAGGGAAGAATGCACGGAACTTATCCCACTCCATCAAGGCCTTAACGTATGGGCGGAACCAACGCTCGATATCTGGGATATTGCTGAAGTTACGGTATGTGTAGGCCGAGATACGCTTAGCGATAGGCTGGATAGCCATCACGAACTCAGTCATAGGATCCTCCGAGATGTTAGCAGTCTTGAACTCCTCGAATGATCCGAGCTTAGTGTTGTCGTAGAGCCATTCAGCATAGCCCTTAGCACCGCCGTGAGCAGCAAAGAGGGCCTTTAACTCCTCAGAGATAAATGTGCCCTTAGCCTCATACTCAGTGAGCATAGCTACTGCCAATGAGCGATCTACATCCATCACGAAGTCCTTGTAGAAACGCTCTGCCGCCTCCATCTTCTCCTCGTTAGTGAGGTTTGAGAAGGCGATTTTTACAACCTGCTGGAGCTCGATGCCACGGATAGTCTCTGTGTAGAGCTCATAGTTGAAGTAACCCTCAGCGTTGCGTGCGTAGGCTGCTGCCAATGAGTCAAGGAGGTATGCCTTGTCGGGGTTCTCCTCGCGGAAGCGTGTCTCGTAGGCGAGCTTCTTAGCGTAGGTGCCGAGGCGGTTGATGCCGAGCACCTCGCCCTGCCACTTCTTCCAAGCGTTTGCGATGTTAGCGTGCTTTGCAGCATACTGAAGGCGAATCTTTGGCGATGTAGCCTGTGCAGCACCGATGATGTCGAGACGCTGTGTACGAAGCGAAATCTTGGTTGGGTCAGAGGTCTCTGCGATATACTTCACGGCATCCGAGGTGATATACTCCTGAGTGTTGCCTGGGAAGCCGTAGATCATTGTGAAGTCGCCCTCCTTAACACCCGCAGTTGATACTTCGAAGTGGCGTGCAGGCTTATAAGGCTTGTTGCTTGCAGAGTACTCTGCAGGCTCGTTGTTCTCGTTCACATAGATACGGAATACCGAGAAGTCGCCAGTGTGGCGTGGCCAGATCCAGTTGTCGTTGTCGGCACCAAACTTACCGATAGCCGATGGAGGTGTACCCACAAGACGTACGTCGTTAAACTCGCGGTAGATGAACAAGTAGGCGATGTTGCCATAGTACATAGACTCTACGGTAGCACGGTAGCCTACGCCCTCAGCCTCAGCCTCGGCGATAATCTGCTGCTTGGTCTCGCCAGCAGCAAGACGATCTGTAACCTCCTTCATACTCACCAAAATATGCACCTTGAGGCCTGGGCAGGGGAGCTCCTCGGCGTGTGACATAGCCCAGAAACCGTTTGTGAGGTAGTCGTACTCAACAGTCGAGAGAGCCTGGATAGCGTCGTAGCCACAGTGGTGGTTGGTTAGAAGGAGACCCTTCTCCGATACGATCTCACCAGTACAGCCGCCGTCAAAGAGTACGACAGCATCCTTGAGCGATGCCTTGTTAATAGAGTAAATGTCCTCGGCAGAGAGCTTGAAGCCCTTAGCCTTCATATCCTTAATGCGGCTTGAGATTAGCGAAGGGAGCCACATACCCTTGTCGGCAAATGCCGAGAACGATGTTGCAACGATGAGAGCAACAAGTAGTAAGGTTTTTCTCATATTGGTAATGATATTAGTTATTTGCTACATATAGCACGAGGGTAGAGCCTCGATGAATGTCTCAAGTTCACGGCATAGACGCTGCACGGGGAGTCCCATAACATTGTAGAACGAGCCCTCGATAGACTCGATGCCAACGTATCCTATCCACTCCTGGATGCCGTATGCTCCCGCCTTGTCCATTGGTGAGTAGTTGTCAACGTAGTAGTCTATCTGCTCCTTTGTGAGCTCTGCAAAACGTACTACGCTTCGCGAGGCGAAGGTGTGCTCACGCTCGCGTGTGCGGAGTGTCACGCCTGTGACGACACTATGCTCCGATGCTGAGAGACGACCAAGAATCTCGCGTGCCTCGTCGCTATCCTTAGGCTTGCCGAGTACCTCGCCACCAAGTACAACAACAGTGTCGGCGGTGATAAGCAACTCGTTGTAGCCAAGCTCCTCGGGGTAGGCGTGGCTCTTGAGAGTAGAGAGATAGGGTGCTACCTCCTCGGCTGGAAGCGTTGCGGGATATGCCTCGTCGCACTCAAACTTTGGAGCAAGACGATACTCGATGCCTGTGGCACGCAACAGCTCACGGCGGCGTGGTGATGCCGATGCCAAGACTATGTCAAACGATTTTAGTTTGTCGTGTAGTAGCATTTTTGCCTGGTCGAAAGATTAATACATACTATTTGACAAAGGTACGAATTTTTATCGAATAACATTCGCTCTAAACACCAATTTGTTCGTATCTTTGCAGTCATAATACATTTGTATGTTTGTCAACGTATTAATAATAAGTGGTTTATGCAGCGTGATAGTATCGATTTTGAGAGTTCCCAGATAGGCGTATTGTTTCGTCGAATGCTCATACCTACGCTTCTTGGCACGTTGGCAATGTCGGCAATGACGGTTATCGATGGCATTATTGTTGGTCAGGGTGTTGGCTCTTGGGGTGTTGCTTCGATTAATATTGTTGCCCCCATCTACCTCATAATGTCGGGCATAGGCCTTATGGTCGGTGCCGGTTGCTCTGTTGTGGCCTCAATCCATTTAGCGCAAAACAAGCTAAAGGTTGCACGTCTGAATGTGGCTCAAGCACTCTTTGTCTCGGCCTTTGTGGTGACGCTTATTGCTGTTGTTGTGCTGCTCTTCCCTCGAGAGACGGGTCTGTTGCTCGGTGCATCGCAGACGCTGCTTCCCCACGTGGTGGACTATGTGGTGTGGATTATGCCTGGCTTCGTGTTTGAGATGTTCTCGCTTATAGGTCTCTTTATCATCCGCTTAGATGGTGCTCCTCGCTTTGCAATGTGGTGTACTATTATCCCTGCGGTGCTTAATGCCATCCTCGACTGGGTCTTGGTCTTCCCCGTGGGTATGGGTGTTGAGGGTGCTGGCGTTGCCACCTCATTCTGTATGGTGCTGGGTGGTGTGATGGCTCTCGGATATCTCATCTTCAAGGCACGTCGCCTTACTCCACAGCTCCCAAAACTCAGCCTCAAGAGTCTCCGTCTCACATTGCGAAATATTGGTTATCAGTGTCGCGTTGGCTTCTCGTCGCTTATGGGCGAGCTCGCAATTGCAGCATCTATCTTTATCGGTAACTTGGTCTTTATGCGTTACTTAGGAGACGATGGCGTGGGTGCATTTGGCATCTCGTGCTACTACACCCCCTTCTTCTTCTCGGTGGGTAACTCCATAGCACAGTCGGCACAGCCTATCATCAGCTATAACTATGGTGCCCAGCGTTGGGAGAATGTCTCAAGGGTACGCCGTCTGCTACTAAGCACATCGTTCTCGGTGGGTGTCGTCCTCGCCCTGCTCTTCTCGCTCCTGCCAGAGCCTCTTGTGGCCCTATTTGTCGATACTGAGAGTGTGGCTGCACATATCGCCATAGATGGATTCCCATATTTTGCTACGGGTATCATCTTCTTTATCCTAAATGTTGCTATTATCGGCTACTACCAGAGTATCGAGCGTATCGGCCGTGCCATTCTGCTCGTCTCGCTCCGCGGACTTATATTCTTGCTCCCTTGCTTCGTTCTTCTACCACGCCTCTATGGTGAAGTGGGAATATGGCTTGCGATGCCCATTGCCGAGCTTCTCACGCTTGTAGCCATAGTAGTAAGCAGCTTTATCGATAGAGCTCGAGAGTCTCGATAGTTTGCATAAACAGAAGATTCATACTATCTTTGCACTTGATGTACCTCCGCCGACACATACTCCTTATGCTTTTTGTGCTTGTGCTGCCGCTTATGGCTGTGGCACAGCGGGGTAGTGCTCTTGTGTTCGAGAGCACGACACTCGATTTTGGAACTATCGAGGAGGCGGGAGGCAAGCAGACGATACACTTCGAGGCTGAGAATCGAGGTGGCGAGAGTGTCGTTGTTCGCGAGATTGTCTCGACGTGCGACTGCACGGTGGTGGAGTATAGCAGCCAGGAGGTTGCTCCAGGTCAGGGTTTTGGTTTTGACGTCGTCTACGATCCGTGGGGAAGAGCTGGACGCTTCGAGCGAACAATATTTGTGGTGCTTTCGGATGGCGAAGAGCCCATTGAGCTCAGGGTCAAGGGTCGTGTGACACCTCGTGAGCGTAGCATTGAGGAGATCTATCCCTACGATATGGGTGAGGGTTTACGTCTCGAGTCTACCTTTGCCACATTCTCCTATGTCGAGCACGGCAATAGCTACACATCTGAGATTGCATACATAAATACATCAGAGGAGAGTGTTACTCTATTGCTTGAGAAGGAGCTTAGCTCGGGAGTGCTCTCGTTGGAGTATCCACGCACTATCGAGCCAGGTGCTGTAGGTAATATAACACTTTATTACTCACTGCCTTTGCGTAGTCGTTGCTATGGCACTCTCGACGACCGTTTTGTGGTCAATGTCAATGGCAAACGTTCGCGTTTTCTTGTTACGAGCTACGCTGTTGCAGTAGATAATTTTGATGATGTTGACGATATTTTGTCTCCACGAGCTGTTTTTTCGAAAAAAAATATTAAATTTGGGGATGTAAATCTTGCTTCGGGAGTTTTTGATGCCTACTTTGAATTGCGAAACGATGGACAGGCACCGCTCATCATCCGTAAGGTGGAGTGTGACTCCAAGGCTCTCAAGTGTCAAGTGAGGCGTGGAACTCAGGTAGAGGCGGGAGAGAGCATCAGCGTGCGTCTAAGGCTCAAACCGCATAGGGCAATGAGCCAAGGTGAGAGCTTTACAGCACGCCTTAACTTCGTTACAAACGACCCCGTAACGCCACTTCAGGTGGTTAAGGTTACGGCCACGATACACAAACAAGAATAGAACGAATTAGATAAATAACTAACTGAAAAACTACTAAGATGTTTAAGATTGTAGCAAAACGCCAGCTCGCCGAGCAGATCTTCGAGATGAAGATTGCGGCAGAGCGTGTTGCACGAGCTGCCCTTCCTGGTCAGTTTGTCATTGTGCGTGCCAACGAGGGTGGCGAGCGTATTCCCCTCACTATTGCAGACTACGATGTTGAGGCTGGTACAGTAACTATTGTTACTCAGACTATCGGTATGTCTACACGCAAGATTTGTGCTTTGAACGTGGGTGACTCACTCGCTGACTTTGCAGGTCCTCTCGGCCGTCCATCGGAGTTTGTGCATATGCCTCTCGAGGAGCTCAAAAGCCGTAAGTATCTCTTCGTGGCAGGTGGTGTGGGTACCGCTCCTGTCTATCCACAGGTTAAGTGGTTGCACGAGCACGGCGTAGAGTGCGATGTGATTATCGGTGCTAAGACCAAGGATATGCTCATCTACATCGATGAGATGAGCAAGGTGGGTAACGTACATATCGCTACCGACGACGGTACTGAGGGCTTCAAGGGTATGGTTACAGGCCTTATGAAGGAGCTCGTTGAGACCGAGGGTCGAAAGTATGATGAGTGCGTATGTATCGGTCCTATGATTATGATGAAGTTTGTCTGCCTCACAACCAAGCCTTGGGAGTTGATGACAACAGTGTCGCTCAACGCCTTGATGGTCGATGGTACAGGTATGTGCGGTGCTTGCCGCGTATCTGTTGGTGGTAAGACACTCTTCACTTGTGTCGATGGTCCTGAGTTCGATGGCCACCAGGTAGACTTCGACGAGGCTATGCGTCGTCAGGCTATGTACAAGAACCAGGAGAGAAAAGCTAACGAAGAACACAAATGTAACTGCTATGGCAAATAAGATACCACGCGTCGTAGTACGCGAACAAGACCCAAAGCTCCGTGCCGCAAACTTCGAGGAGGTGTGCTACGGCTATAACGAGGAGGAGGCTTTGTTGGAGGCAACACGATGCCTTAACTGTAAGAACCCACGCTGCGTGGCTGCCTGCCCTGTAAATATCAACATCCCTGAGTTTATCCACCACCTTACTGAGGGTAATATCCGTGCTGCTGCCGACACTATCCACGTCGATAGCTCACTCCCATCTATCTGTGGTCGTGTATGTCCTCAGGAGTCTCAGTGCGAGGGTTCGTGCGTTCTCGGCATCAAGGGCGAGGCTGTTGCTATCGGTAAGCTCGAGCGTTTCGTTGGTGACTGGTCGTTGGATCACAGTGCTGAAGTTGAGGGTCTCAAGATTGAGAAGAATGGCAAGCGTGTAGCTGTTGTAGGTAGTGGTCCTGCTGGCTTGGCTTGTGCTTCAGACCTTGCTAAGATGGGTTACGAGGTTGACGTATTCGAGGCATTGCACCGCTTGGGTGGCGTATTGTCGTACGGTATCCCTGAGTTCCGTTTGCCTAAGGATCGTGTCGTTGCTCGCGAGATTAACGAGGTTAAGAAACTCGGCGTTAAGTTCGAGACTGATGTCATTATCGGCCGTACTATGACTATCGATGCGTTGCTCGACGCTGAGGGCTACGATGCAGTCTTTGTAGGCTCAGGTGCTGGTCTTCCTCGCTTTATGGGCATCCCTGGCGAGAACCTCAATGGCGTGCTCTCGGCTAACGAGTTCCTCACACGTGTTAACTTGATGGGTGCTTGGGATCCAGAGCACTCTGATACCCCAGTATATGTTGGCCGTAAGGTCGTTGTTGTCGGCGGTGGTAACGTAGCTATGGATGCTGTGCGTACTGCTAAGCGTCTTGGTGCAGAGGCTGTTATTGTTTACCGTCGTGGCGAGGCAGAGCTCCCTGCACGTAAGGAGGAGGTTCACCACGCTAAGGAGGAGGGTATCGAGTTCCGTATGCTCACCAACCCAACCGAGATTCTCGGTACTGAGGATGGCTGGGTTAAGGGTCTCAACTGCGTTGAGATGGAGCTCGGCGAGCCTGATGCATCGGGTCGTCGTTCACCACAGGAAAAGGCTGGCTCAGACTTCGTTATCGACTGCGACGTTGTGATTATGGCTCTTGGTACTTCGCCTAACCCACTTATCGCCTCAACTACTGGTGGCTTGAACATCAACCGCCGTGGCTGTATCGAGGCTGACGAGGTAGGTACAACATCACGCGAGGGTGTATTCGCAGGTGGTGATGCAGTTACCGGTGCAGCGACAGTTATCCTTGCGATGGGTGCTGGTCGTAAAGCGGCTAAGGCTATTGACGAGTATATCAAGTCAAAATAATTTATAATTTCTTGTGATAAGGCCGCATCTGCGGCCTCTCAATCATTGCCCTGAATGGAATGTACGCCAAGTACTATCCATCCAGGGCAATCTCTTTATCGAGTCCACATCTGCAGCCTTCTGACAAGAAATTGGTCGTGGGGTAATTATGTTGTGCGACTGTTCCCCTTCTGACAAGAAATTGGTGGTGGGTTAATTGCGTTGTGCTACCGCTCCCCTTCTGACAAGAAATTGCGGGTGGGGGATGATACGTGAAAGATTTACCTTATTATAAATTTTAGAGTGAGTCAAGCTGGCACAAATAGCATACTTTCTATGGCAATCAGCGAGTTAGTAGCTAAATTTTTGCCTTGAAGGTTGCGAATTGAGATTTTTTACTTATCTTTGCAGCCCGTATCAACCTCTTATACTGGGCGTAGGCTTAGATGTAGGATTATCGACAAGGGTGTCGGTATGGTATAGCAGACGCAGCGATAATGTTGAGCGATAACTATTTAATTTTGTTGCAACAATGAACAAAGATGCATTGATCAGACTCGTAAACGAGCAGATGTGGGAGAAGGGCGAGCAGGATGTGCCCAAGTTTGGTGCTGGTGATACTATCACCGTTACTTACCGTATTGTAGAGGGTAACAAGGAGCGCCTTCAGAGCTTCCGTGGTGTGGTTATCCAGATCAAGGGTTCTGGCCGTACTAAGATGTTTACTATCCGTAAGGTATCTAACGGCGTAGGTGTAGAGCGTATCTTCCCTCTTTACTCACCACACATCGACAAGATCGAGGTTAACAAGTATGGTGTTGTACGTCGCGCACGTATCTACTACCTCCGTGACCTCACTGGTAAGAAGGCTCGTATCAAGGAGCGTCGCATCGTTAAGAAGGACTAATCCCAACTTAACCGCTACAGGAGGCTGTCACCATCGGTGGCGGCCTCTTATTTGTAAAGAGCTATGTTTACTCGCAAATAAATACTCCCAATGAAGTACTACGTTATCGCCGGTGAGCCCTCGGGCGACCTTCACGGCAGCAAGCTTATGCGAGGCATCAGCCTCGAGGATCCTGAGGCGAAGTTCCGCTTCTCGGGTGGCGACCGTATGGCCGAGGTGGCGGGCCGTGAGGCTATGCTCTACCACTACAAGGAGATGTCCTTCTTTGGCTTTGTGCAGGTGGCAAAAAACCTCCGCACAATATTCAGCCAGATGGACAACGTGAAGGCCGACATCGAGTGCTTCTCGCCCGACGTTATAATCCTCATCGATTATCCCGCCTTCAACCTCCGTATCGCAAAGTGGGCAAAGAGCCGAGGTATCAAGGTCTACTACTATATTGCACCCAAGGTGTGGGCGTGGAAGGAGCGTCGTGTGAAGAGCATTCGTCAGTATGTCGACAAGCTATACACCATCTTCCCCTTCGAGACTGAGTATTTCCGCGGCCACGGCATCGAGCCTACCTTCTGCGGTAATCCTTTGGTTGACGATATTGCCGAGTGCCGCACTAAGCTTCCCGAGCGTGAGGAGTATTTGCGTGAGTTGGGTATTGAGGATAGAGCTATCGTAGCGCTCTTGGCAGGTAGCCGTGTCTCAGAGATTAATGCAAACTTGCCCGATATGGTGGCTATAGCACGCCGATTCCCCGATGTGCAGTTTGTTGTAACTGCCGTGAGCTGGGTCGATGGTGCGGTATACAGCAAGCACGTTGAGGGTATCGAGAATGTAAAGGTCGTTGTTGACCGCACGCAGCAGACGCTCGCTATGGCCGAGGCAGCAATTGTGACTTCGGGTACTGCAACACTCGAGACAGCCTTGATGGGCATCCCCGAGATTGTTATGTACC
The DNA here is from genome assembly GCA_017559425.1 of Alistipes sp. Lineage (GTDB taxonomy): Bacteria > Bacteroidota > Bacteroidia > Bacteroidales > Rikenellaceae > Alistipes. Next base: position 15,461 of record JAFYSI010000104.1, on the reverse strand, counting down.
ACGTGCCCTGGCTCTATGAGAAATTGAAGCCATACTTCTTGCGTATTCCCTATATCTCGCTGGTGAATATCAACCTTGGTCGTGAGGCTGTGCGTGAGATGGTGTGTGCGAAGCTCGATATTGCGGAGGCTGAGCGTGAGCTGCGCTCTATCTTGCCAGGTGGCACGGAGCGTGAGCGTATGTTGCGAGATTTCAATGAGCTTCGTGAGATGATTGGTGCGGAAGGTGCGAGCCACCGCTTTGCAAAGGATATTGTTAACAGTTTAAGAGGATGAAACTTATAAATATTATAAATAGCTACTCGCCTGAGGGCGACGCTCCACGCTTCTACTTTAAGGCCGATACGGCCCTGTTGCGTAACAATGTCTCGTTCTATATTCCCGATGGTGTTGGTCGTGTTGTTGCCGAGCCACATATTGTACTTAAGGTATCACGCCTTGCTAAGTGCATTGGCGAACGCTTTGCCTCACGCTGTGTCGAGATGGTTATGGGTGGCGTGTCGTTTACCCCTGTTGAGAAACTCGAGGAGCTTCGTCGTGAGGGTCTTCCCTGGGATGCAGCTGTCGGCTTCGACCACTCGTCGGCACTCTCGCTCGAGGCTGTGGGTCGTGATGCAATGTTGCAGGGGGCTAAGTTTGTGATGAACGGCGAGGAGGTGTTGCACCTCTCGGTGGCAGATATGCGTTTTACGCCAGATAAGATTATCAGCTCGCTCTCGGAGGCTACCACGCTTCGTATTGGTGACCTTGTATATCTCGGCTCTCCTAAGTCGTTCGATATCAAGGTAGGAGATAACCTAAAGTTGTATATGGGAACTGCCTTGCTGCTTAACTTCGATGTAAAGTAAGCAGGGTCTATAGATTGAAAGGGTGCTCAAATGAGCATCCTTTTTTTGTTAGGGAGTTTAAGGAATTTAGGGAATTTAATGAGTGTAGTACATAGTATTCCTAATCTCTCTAACCTCTCTCTACCCCCCCCCACAAAAAAAGATTGAGGCCATCCGAAGATGACCTCAATCAATTGTTTATCGCTTAGGCGAATTAGCGGCGAACGATAACCTCGTCAGCTGTCATCACCTCACGCTTAGACTCGAAAGACTGCTGTGATACGCGAGCACCCTTCTGGCCCTTCTTCTCGAAGAGAACTACGCTCTGGAGACCTACGCCACCGTTGAGGCTCTCCTGGTACTCATCCCACCAAGCAACGTAGTTAGCAGCGTCACCGCAACCATCGTATGTAGGAGCAACCCACTTACGGTAGAGGCTTGAGAACTGACCCTCAGTATCCAAAACTACAGCAGCGATCTCGTACTCACTACCAAACTCAAGGAATGTGTAAGTGTGAGTTGCTGTCATACCACCGTACTCATTGATGCTCCAAACAAGGTTATCCATATACTGCTGGTCTGTGTAAACGTCTGAACGACCTGTCCAATCGTAGATAACCTGGAACCACTCACCGTGATCCTCATCAGAGAACTGAACCTCGATTGGGAGGATTGCGTAACCAGAGTAGTTAGACAAGTACTCGTAGCCACTATAGCTAGCGAAGTCTGCAGCATCGTAGTAGCCGAGGTCTGCGAATGAGATCTGTACGTTACCAGCCTCGCCAGACTTAGTCTTGAATGTCTCAGTGAAAATCTGTGAAGTAGTTGCTACACCACCGCGTGAACCGAATGCGTAGAGAACGTACTCAGTGTCAGACTCAAGGTTAAGAACGTTAGTTGACTGAACACCTGAGAGCAAGTAGTAGTCCATATTTGCGATGAGGTACTGCTGGCGCTCAGCGTCGTTGCTACCGTAAGTTGCCCAGTCTGAAGCCTTCTCCCAACCTGCTACATAGTAGTCGTCGTTTGTAGGAGTGAATGTGAATGTAGCTGTACGAGCAGTAACCTTAGATACCTCAGGAGTGATCACGTTGTCAGACATTGAAACGTTACCAGTCTCGATCTCGACAACCTGTGGAGTAGAGCAGCAGAATGCGTTACCCTCCATAGCATAAGCGAAGAGGTAGTAAGTAGAGTTAGCCAAAAGCTCGAACTCGTAGTAGCTCTTTGGTGAACCATCTGGGTTAGTACCCTGGCAAGTGTAGTTAGCAATGATCTGGTCAGATGACATATCCTGCATCATAGACTGAACAGACTTAGACCACCAGTACTCGATAACGCGCTCCTTGTCAGTGAGGAACTGAGCCATTGTAGGATCCTCCAAGTAAGAGTCGATGAGAGCCTTGTTCAATACGTCGAAGTAGTAGTCACCCTCGAAACCAGCGTTAGGGGTAACGTTAGCCTTAACCAAGCAACCATCAACGATCTCAGTCTCCATAGTGAACTCTACAGCAATCTTCTCAGGACGTGGAGTCTCTACAGTGAACATAGCAACGTCAGAGAGCAATGCACCTGAGTCGTAGTCGAAGTAGTAGCAATAGAATGTGTAAGGTACACCAGAAGTAGCACCAGAAACAGTTACACCACGCTGGTCACCAACCTTAGCACGTGTCTGCATAACCTGAGCTGCAGACATACCGTAGAACTGACCCAACCAAGAGAAGTAAGCGAGGTCATCCTCGTAGTAGTCCTGGCCAGTCTGGAAGCCTGAAGCAACGATGTACTCAGGAGCTGCAGACATCACGATGTAAGGCAAAGTCTTGTTCTCAGGGATGACGTCAACAGTGTAGTCGAAGTAAGTAGCTGTAACGTTCTCGAGAGAGAAACCAGCCTTAACAGCAGCACCCTGCTTAACGGTGAAGACAACATCCTCAGCGTAGCGGTACTTAACAGTTACCAAACACTCACGCTCAGCGTCAGTTGGGTTAGCCTCAACAGTGAAGCCGAGAGCACCTGTGATACCATAGTTGAAGTCCTTAACCCAAGACTCAGCTGCCTCAGCAGAGATCTTCTCACCCTGGTGTGGGTTCTCGATAGTGTACTCGAGGAGGTAAGTACCACCTGCAAGGCTTGCAGAAACGGTAGTCTTACCCAACTTGATAGTTGAGTCCTTCTCAACAACTGGGCCATTGCCTGGGTCGTTACCTGGCTCATCTGGCGTCTCAGTACAACCTACTGCCAAAGCGAAGCAGAGAAGTGGCAAGATGCCAAACTTCAACAAAGAAGTAAATGTTCGCATAATGTGATTTAAGTTAATAATTAATAAATAGTATTTAAGTTTAATTCTCACTCTCAAAAAAACACCTCTTCAAGCAACAAAGGTAGTAATAAAAATCAAAATTGCACGCTTTGATGAAAAAAAATGTTGCGATTTTCATTATATTGTTGTATTGTGACGATAAAAGTCATATCTTTGCTCAAGATAATAATATTTACATTCAAGTGCCTATGAGAACTTTTAGACTTTTTTTGACCTTTGCGGCTATCGTGGCGGCTACGATTTTTACATCGTGCCAGGAGGGTACGCCCGCAGATAACATCGACACAACAACATCGGTGGTATTCACCGACCTTGAGGAGCTCACTGTGGAGGTTGGCTCTGAGCAGAGTGCGGTGGAGATCGCCTATGTCATTAACAATGGCATCGAGGGTATCGATATCGTTGCAGCAGACGAGGTAGAGTGGATTACGGATGTGGTAGCAAGCAATGGCGTGCTTAAATTCAACGTAGCGAAGAACAACGAGGAGAGTGCTCGCGAAACAAGGATTCGTGTGACATACCCTAATGTTGAGAATATCTACATCAAGGTGAAGCAGGCTAAGTTTGACGCAATCACCTTCGAGTTGGAGGTAACTTCAAGCACATCGACATCGTGCTCAACACGCATCAAGCCATCGAACACCGACTACGCCTACATCGCCTATATGTCGGAGGTGGACTACTTCCTCACTGCTCAGATCACAACACCTGAGGAGCTCTTCCAGGATGACTACAACTACTTTATGGGCTATGCTCAGCAGGTGAGTGCTCCATACCTTTATGAGTTCTTCTTGATGAACTACTTTGCATACGAGGGTGAGCAGACTATCGAGTGGACAGGTATGATGCCAGGCAAGGAGTATGTGCTCTATGTCTACGCTATCGAGTTCAACGAGGCTAATAACGACTACTGGATGGCTTCGCCAGTGACTTACACTATGGTGACACTCCAGGGTGAGGAGCTCACAGATGTTATGTTCCACGTTGATGTTGCTGTTGACGGCCCTAACGCATCGTACAAGATTGACCCTAAGGACTACACTGGTAAGTACTACCTCACAGTTTACGAGGAGGGCGATTATATGTATCGCAACACCCCTGCTGATGATGCTTATGCAGAGCTCGTATCTAGCGTATGGCTCGATATGATGGCTCAGCTTATGGCTTCGGGCTACGCACCGGATCAGCTCCTCGAGCTTATGTGCTTGCAGGGCTATGAGGAGTACAGTGAGTTGTTGAAGGGTAGCACAAACTACGCTATGGTGATCTACGCTGTAGAGATGGTTGATGGCCTTCCACAGGTGGCATCTAAGCCACAGGTGGTAAACTTCACAACCGAGGAGGTGGGTGCTTCAACAATGAAGCTCGACATCAAGGTTGAGAATAAGTATGTGCGTGTGGCAGATATCCGCATCACGCCTTCGACAAACGACCCTTACACCGTGGCTATTGTAGCTAAGAACGAGGTGCCTGATAAGTCGGACGAGGAGATTATCGAGTGGTGTAACAAGTCATTCTATATGGAGAGCTACCAGGGCGAGATCTTCAGCCACATCAACTCATTCAAGCCAGAGACAGAGTACACAGTTCTTGCGTACGGTTACTATGGCGACGTGGTGACAACAGAGCTCTTCCGTCTCGACTTTACAATGGATGCTGAGAGCGAGTGCGAGAATAGCGTTGTTCGCGTTGACTTCAACGGCCCTTACAGTCTTATGGAGCTTGAGGCATACGACCCTGATAGATTCTATAACTATGGTATGTTCGAGACTATGGGCTGGTATGCTATGTGGTCGGAGATCTTCACCGAGCAGCCATCGCAGGATCTCTTCTACTGCATCTACTCAGCTCAGGAGGTTGCAGTATATGGCGAGCAGGCAGTATTCAACGACCTCGTGGAGTACTCTTGCGACAAGACACAGATTCTCACAGGTCAGAATGGCACGCTCTACGTTATGTGTGCTGTGACTATGGACTATCGTGGTAACTTCTCAGAGATGTGGATGTCGGAGCCATTTATGTACAACTACGATGCATCGACAAAGCGTCCACTTGAGGAGCTTATCGATAAGATCTTTGGACAGAAGGCTGCAAAAGCTGCCCAGCCAAAGCTCTTGAAGGCCCTCTAAGAGTCTGTATGTAATAAAAAAATATCAGGTTGTCCCGGTGGGGCAACCTGATATTTTTTAGACCATTGCTGATTTGGGTCGTACAGAGACTCGTGTTAGATGAGCCTCTGGATAATGCTGTACATCTCATCGTAGTGGTGTTCCATACTCTCGAGCAACTTGTATTGAGCTCGTGTGCGGACGAGGTTGTGGTCTCTGTATGCCGTCTTATAGTACTTGTCGCCGTCGATGTAGTCCATCAAGAATCGGAGCACCTGTTCGAAGGTGATGTAGCGGGCAGAGAATGCCAACCACTCCAACTCGCTTCTGCACATCGAGTCACGCTGCTCTGAGAGGTAACCCTCGGCATAGGCACGGAACACCTCAAGGTTGATACCCACACGCTCTAAGCAGGTGTCATCCTCGGCACCCGTGTTGGCGTATGAGCGTATCGCATCGCCAAAGTCATTGAGCGATGTCGAACTCATCACGGTGTCCAAGTCGATGGCACAGAGAACATTGCCTGTGGTCTTGTCGAAGAGGATGTTGCTAATCTTAGTGTCGTTGTGCGTGACGTGCGTCGGTATCTCACCAGACTCCACACGCGACCAAAAGGCGAGCATTTCCTCTCTACGATTCTCTATCCAGCTAATCTCCTTTGCGACTTCATTCACGCGACCTACAGGGTCGGCAGCAAGCGTAGCGTCCCACTGCTCGAAACGCCAACGTATGTTGTGAAAACCCTTGATGGTCTCGTTGAGGGGCTCACGAAAGTCGGCCAAGAGGGCCTGGAAGCGTCCTATGCCCACACCACCTTGATAGGCAAGCTCTGTGGTGTCGGCACGCTCGTAGGTGACGGTGTCGGGGATGTAGAGACACATAGCCCAGAAGTTACCAGCCTCCTCCACATAGAGTTTTCCATCCCTTGCAGGGATGATTGTGAGGGTCTCGCGGCGAGGGTCGGCAACACGCTGCTTGATATGCTCCGTTACGGCCTTGATGTTTGCCATCATTCCTGGCACATCGGGGAAGACGTGGTGGTTCTTGCGTTGCAAGATGTAGTCATCACCGCAGCCAGTGCTGCGTGCGATGTAGGTGTCGTTGATAAACCCCTGGCCAAGAGTCTCGACAGCGGTAATCTTGGAGTCGGTGGCAAACAGACGGGCGATATTTAGGAGTTGTTCCTGTGTCATAGCTCTATGCTGTTATCCACAGTGGAAGTAGCGGTGAACAAGTTCGAGCATCTTGTCGCGGTCGCTGCCGATATCCTCACGCAACGTGCGGTCGTTGTACGAGCGTAGCGACTTGAGTATGCCGTCAATCATCGCTGGGCTAAATACGCCGCGGCTCTCGAAGATGGCTCTCTGACGCTCTAAGCAGTCGGCCGAAGCGGCACAGCTGTCAGGAAGCTGTGCAAGGCCATTCAACTTATCTTCGTTCTCCTTGAGATGGATGTTTACGTTGACGTATGTACGCTCAGCTGTCTCGAGGGCATTCTCGAGCTCGAAGCCGTAGCGGCAAGCCACAGCCAAGCCTGCGATAAGTTCATATACATCGGCTGAACCATCGGGAGATCGCATCTCTACGGTCTGCTTCTGCGATGTGTCGTAGAGGCTCTCGCCCTCAAGAGGGTTGGCTATGCGGCACATATCGCTCTTAGCTGCCCAGCCAAGAGGTACACGCACAAGTACTGAGCGGTTGCGATCACCCCAGCAGATGTTGGTAGGTGCCTCCTGGTGAGGTACGAGGCGGAAGTATGATGTGGGGTTGGTGTTGCCAAACGCAGTGATTGATGGTGCAAGCTCCATCATACCAGCAATGGCTCTTCGTGCAGTTGCCGAGAGTACGCCACCATCGAGCATCTGATTCTTGCCATCCTTCATAATACGCATATGGACGTGGAGACCTGAGCCTGCCTTACCTGCAGTGATCTTTGGAGCAAAGGTAACGTCGAAGCCGTAGCGGTAGGCGAGGTTGCGGATGATCCACTTTGCGATAACGAGCTGGTCGGCAGCGTCGGCAGCAGCAACGGGTAGGAACTCAATCTCGTTCTGCTCGTAGATAAGGCCGTCGATGGTGAAGTTACCCACCTCCGAGTGGCCATACTTAATCTGTCCGCCCGCCTGTGCGATGTAGGCCATACACTCTGTGCGGAACTCGTTGAACTTGGCGTATGGTGCCGACTCGTGGTAGCCCTTCTGATCGGTTGCGGGGAAGAGGCCGCAATCCTCGGCTATGACGTAGTACTCCAACTCACCCATAGCCTCAAACTGCATTCCTGTGACCTCCTCGAACGCAGCACAAGCCTTGAGCAGTGTGTAGCGTGGAGCTGAGGCCAGCGGCTCGCCATCCTTATTAAAGAACGAGCAGAGCATCGTGAGCGTAGGAATCTCGGCAAATGGGTCGAGGAATGCTGAGCTGAAGCGTGGCACGACGTAGAGGTCGCTACTTCCCGCCTCGATAAATGGGAAGAGGCTCGAGCCGTCGACACGCTCACCGCAACTGAGTATGGCATCAAGATAGGCGGCATTGTTGATGACAAAGTTTAGGGTCTTAAGTCGGCCGTCACCCGCAGGATACATAAAGTTGACCATACGAATCTCGTTCTCAGTGATGTAGCGAACGATGTCGGCCTTTGTAAACTCCCTTGCAGGCTTACCCAAGAAGGCAACCACCTTGTTGGGGTTCAGTTCTAACTCTTGTTTCATACTCGTTATCGTTTTAGATGATGTTTACTCAATTTTTGCAATTTTTGTGCTTGTCGCGACTATCCTCCAGCCCTCTTTGAGCGGTAGCCAGCCTTGGTAAGAAGCTCCACCACGCGGTCACGGTGGTCGCCCTGGATGATTATCTCGCCATCCTTTGTGGCGCCTCCTACGCCGCAGCTCTTCTTGAGCTCCTTGCCAAGTGTTGTGAGGTCCTCGTCGCTACCCACAAAGCCACGCACCACAGTAGCTACGCGACCACCCTTGAGGCGATCGAGCCACACCTTGAGGTTTTGCTTTTCGGGGGCAAGGGTTGTAGCCTGCACCTCTTTGTCTGTCTCATATTGATAATCGGGGTTTGTGGAGAAGACCACTCCCAGACGCTCTTTCCAGTCGTTAGCCATAGATTATAGATATAAATATGTATAAAGTTGGTTAAAAAAGTATATCTATGTACAAAGATATAAAAAATTTTTGTAACTTTACATTGTATGAAACCTAATAATCGAAATAGACGACGTCGCGATCTTACGGCCTATAACCCCGAAAGACTCCCCGAGATCCTCCCGCCTGAGGATGATCGTCACCTTGTGCACGTTTTTGTCGAGGGCTACGAAGATGTGGCCTTCTGGCGTGGAATATTTGACCACTTCCGTAATCCATATCTTAGGTTTGAGATATCGGTACCTAACCGCGATGACCTGCCAAAGGGTAAGAAGGTACTTATGTCGATGATTGATAAGGTTGACCCTGAGGAGGTTATACTATGCGTAGACTCCGACTTCGACTACCTCTTTGATGGTGCTACGGAGCAGTCGCGAGAGCTGCTCGCAGCCGACAATATGTTTCACACCTATGTCTACGCCACCGAGAACTTTTTGTGCTATGCTCCATCGCTGCGTAACGTCTGCGTGAAGGCCACGAAGAACGATACTCGCATTTTCGATTTTGAGCGATTCTTCGCTGCCTACTCGAGCACCATTTATCCTCTCTTTTTGTGGTACGTCTACTCGGCACAGCTCTCGCACGAGAGTGTCTTTACGCTTACTGAGTTTAAGGCTGCTGTACGCTTGGGCTATGTCGACATTCGGCAAAACGGCGAGAGTACGTTGGCCTGGTTGGAGAGAAACGTGGAGCGAAGAAATGCTGCCCTCGAGAGCGAGAATCCGCAGATGGTGGACGAGGTGAAGGCCTTTGCTGAGAAGTTGAAAAAGGTTGGTGTTGAACGAGACAACTGCTATATGTTTATGCACGGACACACGCTTATGGACAATGTTGTTCTTGTTGTCTTATCCGCTGTGTGTGAGAAACTTCGCCAGCTATCCATAGCCAAAATTAACCAGTCGAAGGTCGAGGGGGTGGCTCTCAAAAATGAGCTAAACAACTACACCAATACTCTGCGTTCGATTCGCGATGTGCTGCTCGACAACGAGAACTACACGTCGAGCCCTCTCTACAAGCGTCTTCGCGACGATATTCAAGCCTACCTCGATAGGATGATTGCCCGCATCAAGGAGCGTCAAGATCCACCTGTGATGCTAAGGTGTAATTTTGAACCTTAAAGAGTATAAAACACTGCAGTGGGAAATATTTAAATTTAAGAGTTTTGCTGTTTTTTTGGTAGATAAAAAGGACCGATTACGCCTAATTTTGCATACTTTATTAATATTTTTCGACAAAATCGTTTGGAATCCAAATTTATTTGTGTATATTTGTGTGCTGATGTAGATAACAAATAAAACAAAATAACTATAAAACGCTTAAATTTATGTCAAACCATTGTCCAGCAACCTGCCACTCTTATACGGTGGAGCCTGAAGCAGGTTTTACCCATATTACCCTCAAAGAGGGTGAGAAGCTCATTGTTGACAGAGGTGATTACAATAGCTTAATTTTCTTGCTCGAGGGTAACTTCGAGATTACATCTGAGGAGCGTCGAGACTATGTTGTTCGCGAGAGCCATTTTGTCTTCTGTTTTCGTGCTTACCACTACGAGATTACTGCCCTTACCGATTGCGACATCGTCAAGGCACACTTCATCACTGCAGGTGCTACCTGTGATATGATCCCATTCAACAGCATCGTAGGCAAGATCAAGAAGATTAACTACAAATTTACTCAGGTGGCGTTCAACGATGCACTCGACTTGTTCCTTAGAACAATGAGAATGTATCTTATTAACAAGATGAAGTGCAACCACTTGCATCGTGCAAAGATCCAGGAGATGTTCATTATCTTCAAGTTCTTCTTTACACCACAGATTCAGTTGCGTACGTTCTACAACCTCTTCGATCGCAACCAGTCGTTCGCTTCGCTTGTGCGTAACAACGCACCTCGCGTTAAGACCGTAGAGGAGCTCGCCGACATCTGCGGATTCAGCATCCAGCACTTCAACAATATGTTCAAGCAGGAGTTCAACGACACCCCTTACAGTTGGATGCAGAAGCAGCGTATTGTGGAGATTGAGCGTCTCTTGACCGAGACAAATGTGCCTTTGAAGAGCATTATCAAGATGTACAGCTTTACCAACCACGGTCACTTCGCACTCTTCTGTCGTAAGTACCTGAAGAAGACTCCGCTTAAGATTCGTAAGGAGGCCAGGGCACAGCGTGAGGCTATACTTGCCGAACAACAATAGCGAAGTTTTCTAACAAGGCTACTTTGTCGTTATGCTTGCTCTCAAAATGCTCATTTACGCCGAGTAAACTCAGCTTTCTCGAACTTTGCAAGCCTAAAATTAGCTCTTGTTATACACCTTCTTAGTTCCCCATAGGGTTGTCCGCTTTTGCTGGCAACCCTTTTTTGTGTCTCTAAAACAAACTTTTGCTGTGGGAATTCACGGAGATAAGAGGTGGTGTAAGGGCTGTCAAAATGGGGGTTTAATAGATGTGGGAGTGTCAGAAATAGCGGGCATTCCCCTTTTTATTGCTCAGAATGCAATGATTTGCAGCTTAAGCTTCGCTTTTTCACTTTTTTTGCCTATCTTTACGCCAAATTGTATTTATGGTGCCGAGGCACCCAATCAATAATATTGATTTTAGAATGAGTTGTAATAAAAAACATACCCCCGAGATGGGACGTGGATGTTGCTTCTGCGACTGTGGCAACGAGCTCGAAGCTGTGGCTATGGAGGGCTGCTACAAGTTGCACGAGACAAACTGGTTGGAGGAGTACCCCGACAATATCCCAACGGACATCTTCGAGATTAGATTTAAAAATACACGACGCTCCTACTATCAGAACGTCAACAATCTCGACCTCAAGCGTGGCGACATCGTAGCTGTTGAGGCTCAGCCAGGTCACGACATAGGCATCGTCTCGCTTACGGGCGATATGGTTGCCAAGCAGATGCGTCGCGTGGGCTTCAATCCCCACAACGGAGAGTTTAAGAAGATCTATCGCAAGGCTCGTCCCTACGACATTGAGCGTTGGCAGGAGGCCATCTCACTCGAGCACGAGACGATGATTGCTTCGCGACAGATTGCTGCAGATATGGGCCTTAATATGAAGATTGGCGATGTGGAGTATCAGGGTGACCGACTCAAGGCCATCTTCTACTACATTGCCGATGAGCGTGTCGACTTCCGTGAGCTTATCAAGGTCTTTGCCGACAAATTCCGCATCCGCATCGAGATGAAGCAGATTGGTGCTCGCCAGGAGGCGGGACGTATCGGTGGTATCGGTGCGTGTGGCCGTGAGCTGTGCTGTGCATCGTGGATGTCGAGCTTCTCGAGCGTGACGACAAATGCTGCCCGTATGCAGGAGATCTCGCTCAATCCACAGAAGCTTGCTGGACAGTGCTCGAAGCTCAAGTGTTGCTTGATGTATGAGTACGATGTCTATGCCGATGCTCGTCGCACAATACCTCGTCTGCGTGAGCCACTCCAGGCTCTTGATGGTGAGTACTTCTTGGTGAAGGTCGATCCTTTGGCACAGACAATGTCGTTCTCGACAAGTAAGGGATCGTTGGCAAACCTCACAACGCTCTCAATTAGCCGCGTGAAGGAGATTATCGCATTGAACCGTCAGGGTCAGAAGGTGGAGTCGCTCATAGCTGAGGGTGATGAGGATGTAGTAGTTGAGCCAACATATCGCCAGGAGGAGGATAGCATCACACGTTTTGACAATAAGAACAAGCGTTCGAAGCGTTCGAAGCGTCGCTCGAAGGATCGTGCCGAGCAGGGTGCTGAGGGCAAGGAGACAGCTACTAATGAGCCAAAGAGTGAGCCAAAGAGTGAGCCTAAAAACGAGGCGAAGAGCGAGGCGAAGAATGGAGCTAAGAGCGAGGCAAAGGCTGAGGTGAAGAGTGAGCAGGGTGTCGCTGAGGGCGAGCGTAAGGCCGAGGGTGAGAATCGTGGTCGTAACCAGCGTCGTGACCGCAGCCGTCGTCACGACAATCGTCCGCGTCAGGGTTCTGAGCCACAGGAGGGACAGACAGAGCCTCGTCAAAATGAGTCACGTCAGTCCGAGGGCCAGCAGCAGCGTGAGGGTCAACCACGCGAGGGTCAGCAACGTGAGTCTCGTGAGGGTCAGCAGCAGCGAGAACCTCGTGAGGGTGGTGAGCATCGTCAGCGTGGCAATCGCCGTTTTGGCCGTCAGAATCGTGGTGAGCGTCAGAATCGTGATGAACGACCAAAGGGTCAGGAGCGTGGCGAACAGCAAAAGAGTGAGTAGCAATGCGAGGATTTGTTAGCAATATTTTAGCTCTACTATCTGCCCTTCTCATCCTATCGTGTGGTGGCGGAGGCAGCCATAGTGTTGAGATGCACGATAGGGTAGGCAGCCTCTGGCTCGATGCCGAGGAGTTTACCTACGAGAATAGCGACACGCTCTATCGCCGTAACATCTCGATAAACGTACGCTACGATGGCGATTATGTTGCCGACTCGGTGCCATTGAAGATTCTCACCATATCGCCCGACTCGATGGTCTTGGAGGAGGATTTCACACTGCATATCCCCCATTTGGCCGATATGCGTCCCGAGGAGCATACCTTTGTCTATCGCAGCAATGTGCTCCTGAAGCGTAGTGGTGAGTACCGCTTCCGTCTCACGCCACTTGAGCCTATCGATGGCATCGCCTCAGTAGGCCTCATCGTCGATGAGCGACCAACACTAAACGAATAAGTTTCAAGGACTTAAGATAAACTTACTACCCAATGGGAAAAGATAAACTACGAAAATTTGCTGAAAACCTTACATTTAAGTGTATGGTGCAGCCCGAGTTCGACGACATCTTCCACAAGGATCACCCTTTGAAGGGTCGTTGGCACGAGGAGTTCTTCCATAATAACAACCCAATCGTCCTGGAGCTCGGCTGTGGTCGTGGCGAGTATACTGTAGCCTTGGCGGAGCGTAACCCAGACAAGAACTATATCGGCATCGACATTAAGGGTGCTCGTATGTGGCGTGGTGCTAAAACTGCCACGGAGCGAGGTATGAGCAATGTGGGCTTCGTACGTACACGCATCGAGTTCATCCGCTCCTTCTTTGCCCCTGGCGAGGTGGCAGAGATATGGATCACCTTCCCCGATCCTCAGCTTAAGAGCCGACGTGCTAAGAAGCGTCTTACGTCGCCACTCTTCTTGGCCGACTACAAGCAGATGCTCTCGGAAGATGGTGTTATCAACCTCAAGACCGACTCTAAGCACTTGTATGCCTACACAGCAGCTGTCATCGAGCGTCTTGGCCTCGATGCTGAAGTGCAGAATGACGATATCTACGGCTCTGGCTATGCCGACGAGGTACTCTCGGTAAAGACAGCCTACGAGACAAAGTTTGTGGCTATGGGACTCCCTATCACCTACACCCGCTTCAGCCTTCGTGGCTGCGACAAGTTTGAGTACTTCGACTGGGAGGGCGACGATGTGTTGGAGAAGGATGCAGAGAGCAATAGAACAAAAGCGTTTTAATTTTCTAATATGGGAAAGAGAAGAAAGGATTACCCCTTGATTGAGGGTCTCGAGATAACTACCCTTGCTGCCGAGGGTAAGGCTATGGGTAAGCACGATAATCAGGTTGTCTTTGTGCCTATGGCTGTTCCTGGCGATGTTGTAGATGTGCAGATTCGTAAGCACCATCGCCGCTTTATGGAGGGTACTGTAGTACGCTTTGTTAAGAAGTCGGAGTTGCGTGTCGACCACTTCTGTGAGCACTTTGGTGTCTGCGGTGGCTGTAAGTGGCAGAACCTGCCTTATGAGGAGCAGCTCAAGCAGAAGACCAAGCAGGTTGAGGATCAGCTGGTGCGTATCGGCCACCTCGACATCCCTGAGGTGCGTCCCTGCCTCGGCTCGGAGCGTACGCGTGAGTATCGCAACAAGCTCGAGTTTACCTTTGCCGATAAGCGTTGGCTTACTTACGAGGAGATTGCCGAGGGTGGCGAGATTGCTGCAGCACCCGCTGTGGGCTTCCACATTCCTGGCTGTTTTGACAAGGTCCTCGATATCAATAAGTGCCACTTGCAGATCGATCTCTCGAATCGCATTCGTTTGGCTATCAAGGCATTCTGTGTGGATAATGGCTACTCGTTCCACAATGCTCGTGCCCACGAGGGCTTGATGCGTACAATGGTTGTGCGTACTGCCTCTACTGGCGAGGTAATGGTCATCGTGGTGTTCAACGAGAATGACAAAGAGCGTATCGATGCCCTTATGTCGCACCTCGAGAGGGAGTTCCCTGAGATTACGTCGCTAATCTATATGATTAACGAGAAGTGGAACGACTCGCTCGGCGACCGCGAGCCTATCTGCTTTGCGGGTAAGGACCATATCATCGAGGAGATGGAGGGTCTTAAGTTCAAGGTTGGTCCTAAGTCGTTCTATCAGACTAACTCGGAGCAGGCCTACGAGCTCTATAAGATTACTCGCGAGTTTGCCGACTTGCAGCCTACCGATGTCTTGTACGACCTCTATACCGGTACTGGTACTATTGCCAACTTCTGTGCTCGCCGTGCTCAGAAGGTTGTGGGTGTAGAGTATGTGCCAGAGGCTATTGAGGATGCAAAGATTAACTCAGCGATCAATGGCATCGAGAATACGGTGTTCTACGCAGGTGATATGAAGG
Source organism: Alistipes sp. (assembly GCA_017559425.1). Taxonomy (GTDB): domain Bacteria; phylum Bacteroidota; class Bacteroidia; order Bacteroidales; family Rikenellaceae; genus Alistipes. The sequence continues at coordinate 441 of JAFYSI010000104.1, read as the reverse complement.
ATGTTATGAGCGATGAGTTTATCTCGCGTAATGGCCGTCCCGATGTCATCATCCTCGACCCACCACGTGCGGGTGTCGACGAGCGTGTGTTAGAGGTTATTAAGCGTGCAGCTCCCGAGCGTATGGTATATGTTAGCTGTAACCCATCGACTCAGGCTCGTGACTTGGCTCTCTTGAGCGATATGTACGAGATTTTGGCGGTTCAGCCAGTCGATATGTTCCCACATACACATCACGTTGAGAATGTTGTGAAGCTCCGTAAGAGATAATCTCGGTTAGCTTCACTAGTATACGCTAAGAGAAGCTGTCTACCAAGGCTACTTTGTCGTTCTTTGATGTGATAATAGTGCATCTACTTCCGCTAACGAACTATCTCGTCAATGGGCAGTACGCTCAAGTACAGCCCATCGACTCGAATTTCGCCGAGCGTTGCATCTGCAC